>DAIOGR010000004.1:16383-23818 GCA_036745155.1 Gaiella sp. | reverse complement strand
CCAACCTCTTCGTGGCGGCGTTCATCGGGTCGCCCTCGATGAATCTCGTCGACGCGGAGATCCACGGCGACTCGGTTCGGTTCGGGGGGTTCGACGTGAAGCTGCCCGCCTCGTCCCCACTCCTCGGCGCGAACCGGAAGGTGATCCTGGGCATCCGCCCGACGGACTTCGAGCACGTCGACCCCGCGTCCGATCTACCTCGTATCAGCGTTCGCGTCGACGTCGTCGAGGACCTCGGCGCCGAGAACCATCTGATCTTCACGATCGACGCCCCGCGGGTCACCGCAGAGGCCGTGCGGGCGGCAGCGGACACCGCCGCCGACGACGAAGGGACGCTGTTCGCCGACGACCGAGCGGTCTTCACGGCAGTCGTCGACGCGAAACGCGTGACCACACCCGGCTCCGAGATCGAGCTGGCGATCGACCACACGAGGCTCCACTTCTTCGACCCGGCCACGGGGCTCGTGGCCGGTAAGGGCGACCGCGCCGCTGCACCGGCGTGACAGGCGGCTGATCGTCCGGCGGTAGTGCCGGTCAGCTGACGGCTGCTCCGTCGAGCGAAGCGCCGTGCTACGGAAGGAAGCGGGCCACCCGTTCGCGGCCCTCCGTCTCGAATCCGCGCAGCGCGACCGTGGTGCGCCGGCGCAGGATGTCGTCGGCAGTGACGGCCGCCTCGTAATCGACGGCGTACCGCGCCTGGGCGAGGACGTCGGGCGCGCCGGGCACGATCGGCTCGAACAGCGCAGGCTCCCTCCGGGCCGGCTCCAGCACGTCGAACGCGAGCGTGCCGTAGAGCCCGGCAAGGTGGGGGGCGCTGCCCTCCGGCAACTCCGGGTACCGCCGCTGGAGCTCCGCACTCACGACATCCGGGTCGGCCGCCCCGACGAGCGGGGCCGCGTGCGCATCCGGACGGGCACCGTGAATCGACGCCAGTGCCTGTGTGGCGACGTCGACCCCGATGCGCCGCCACGTCGTCAGCTTGCCGCCGGCCACGCTGATCATCCCGGCCCTGCCGACGGTGACGACGGTCTCCCGCTTGGTGCCGGCGGTCGACGTGCCTCCGAGCGGCAGCACCCGCAGCCCCGCGAAGGCGGAGCGGACACGTGCTGCGCTGACCACGTCGGGCGCGAGGGACGTCGCCGCCTCGGCCAGGATCTGCGCCTGGTCGGCGTCGGTCGGCTGCACCGTGGCCGGGTCGCCCTCGAACGGCTCGTCGGTCGTGCCGAGCAGAAGCAGGCCGTACCAGGGGATCGCGAACGAGACGCGGCCCTCCGGCAACGGGGAGGTGACGGCCGCCCGCCAGGGCTCGCTGCAGTCGAGCACGAGGTGGGCGCCCTTCGACAGCCGCACCGTACTGCCGGCGCCCGGGTCCTCGAGACGCCGGATGTGGTCGACCCAGGGCCCGGTCGCGTTGACGACGGCTCTCGCGGAGATCGCGAGGCGCTCTCCCGAGACGGCGTCGACGACGTCCGCGCCGCTCACTGTCCCCGCAGTGATCCTGAGGCTTTCGACCCGTGCGTAGTTCAGCCACACGGCGCCCAGGAGCTCCGCCGTCCGTAACGCTGCGAGCACCAGGCGGGCGTCGTCGGTCTGATGGTCGTGGTAGGCGACGTAGGTCCGCTCGGCGTCGCGGCGAAGGCCGGGCGCCAGCGTGTACGCCTCGGCGGGCTTGAGGCGGCCGGTGCGGCCGTCTCTGAACCCCGAGAGCGCCGCGTAGACGAACACGCCGAGGCGAAGCTCGACCGGACGATACGGCGTCTCGGCCCCGACGGGCAGGATGAACTGGAGCGGGCGCACGAGGTGGGGAGCCACGAGGCGGGCGTTCCAGCGCCGCTCCCTGTGGGCCTCACGAACCAGCTTGACGTCGCCCAGCCCCAGGTAGCGCAGGCCGCCGTGGACGAGCTTCGAGGAGGCGCTCGACGTTGCGCCTGCCGCGTCGCCGCCGTCGACGAGCGCGACGCGCGCTCCCGCGCGCGAGGCGGCCCACGCAGTCGACGCACCGAGTGCGCCGCCTCCGATCACGAGCAGGTCGAACTGCTCCGACGCGAGCCGCTCGAGCCGCTCGGCCCGGGTCGGGCCGGCCGCAGCCGGGCGCTCGCCGGCGGGATCAGAAAGGCTCACACCCACCCCCGCGCCCGCTCGACGGCCCTCAGCCAGTCGGCGTACTCGGTCTCACGGCGCGTGGCATCCCAGACCGGCTCGACGACCTCGACCGGGCCGCGCAGCTCTCGCAACGCGTCCGGCCCGTCCCAGAGACCTGCGGCGAGCCCGGCCGCGAATGCCGCCCCGCGCACAGTCGCCTCCGTGTCGGCCGCCATCTCCACCGGCCGTCCGAGGGCGTCCGCCAGGGCCTGGACGAACACGCGATTCGCCGTCATGCCCCCGTCGATCCGCAGCGTCGCGACCTCGACCTCCGTGCTCCGTTCGGCCGCGTCCAGTACCGCCCGGGTCTGGAAGGCGATGCTCTCGAGGGCCGCCCGAACGACGTGCGCCCGCGTCGAGTGCAGCGTCAGCCCGAGGACGGCTCCCCGCGCCGAGGAGTCCCACCAGGGGGCGTAGAGCCCCTGGAAGGCCGGGACGAACCGGACACCGCCGGAGTCCTCCACCTCCGCGGCAATGCTCTCGGAGGCGGCCGGATCGGGGAGCGCCCGTAGCTCGTCGGCGAGCCATCCGACGGCCCGGCCGGCAACCGCCATCGCGCCTTCGACGCAGTACACGGGGGGGCTGCCGGCACTCCGGTAGGCCGGGCTGGCGAGGAGGCTCGCTCCGGGAGAAGGGCGCGTCGTGCCGGTGTTGACGAGCAGGAACGCCCCGGTGCCGTACGTGCACTTGGCCTCGCCGGGTGCCAGGCACGCCTGGCCGACGAGAGCCGCTTGCTGGTCGCCGATCATCGCGAGCAGAGGGAGCTCGACGCCCAGCGGGCCGTCCCCGTGTGTCAGCGCCATGCCCCCGGGCTGCCAGGTCGGGACGACCGAGGGGAGCACTGTGCGGGGCACGTCGAAGAGCGCAAGGAGCTCGTCGGCCCACTCGAGCGTCCCCGTGTCGAGCAGGAGCGTCCGCGATGCATTGGTCACGTCGCTGACGTGCACCCCGCCGTCTGCCGCTCCGGTGAGGTTCCAGGCAAGCCAGCTCTCGACGGTGCCGGCCGCGAGGTCGCCGGCGGCGGCGCGTGCCCTGGCTCCCTCGACCTCGTCGAGCAGCCAGGCAAGCTTGGTAGCGGAGAAGTACGGCTGCACCGGCAGCCCGGTGCGAGCGCGGACGAGATCCTCGGCGCCGGCGGCTACGAGCTCGGCGCACCGGTCGGCGGTGCGTGTGTCCTGCCAGACGATCGCATTCGCGACCGGGCGACCCGTCTCGCGCTCCCAGAGCACGATCGTCTCGCGCTGGTTCGTGATCCCGACGCCGAGGACGCGGCCGGGCTCGACCTCCGCGAGCACGTGCCGGGCGCAGGCGCTGATTGCATCGAGGAGCTCGAGAGGATCGTGCTCGACGAGCCCCGCCCGTGGATGGTGCTGGCGATGCGACAGTTGCCGCTCCGCGACGCGGCGGCCGGTCGCGTCCACGAGCGCCGCGCGGCTCGACGTCGTGCCCTGGTCGAGCGCGAGGACGAGATCGGGTGCGATTGTTCCTCCTTGAGCTGTGGAGCGCGGGGCTGTGACGCCCTCGCGTGCTTTACCCGACGGGAGTCGTCGTGCTTCGAACCCTCCCTCTCTACCGTAGTCCATTTGCCGCTCCGTCCAGCCGGGAGGGCGCCGGTGGGCCGGGCGGCCGCTGCAGGATAGGGTTGAGCCGTGAGCGCGTCCCGCGTCTTCTCGATCGTGCTGGCAGGCGGGGCCGGCAAGCGGCTCGCGCCCCTGACGGCCGACCGTGCCAAGCCCGCCGTCCCCTTCGGCGGCAACTACCGGCTCGTCGACTTCGCGCTCTCGAATCTCGTCAACGCCGGCTTCCTGCGGATCGCAGTGCTGACCCAGTACAAGAGCCACAGCCTCGACCGCCACGTGACCACGACCTGGCGCCTGTCGCCGCTGCTCGGCAACTACGTCACGCCGGTGCCCGCCCAGATGCGCCGCGGGCCCCACTGGTTCGCCGGCTCGGCCGACGCCATCTACCAGAACCTCAACCTGATCTCGGACGAGCGCCCGCGCTACATCTGCGTGTTCGGGGCCGACCACATCTACCGCATGGACCCGCGGCAGATGATCGAGCAGCACATCGCCCTGGGGGCCGGCGTCACCGTGGCCGGCATCCGCGTCCCGATCGCGAGCGCCGGCGAGTTCGGGGTGATGGAGCCGGAGGCGGACGGCTTCCGGATCCGCGCCTTCCACGAGAAGCCGGCCGAGCCGGTCGGCCTCGCGGCCGACCCGGCCATGGTGCTCGCGTCGATGGGCAACTACGTGTTCAGCGCCGACGTGCTGCGCGACGCGGTCACGCGCGACGCTGCCGACAAGGCTTCGGCGCACGACCTCGGCGGCGACATCATCCCGGCGCTCGTCGAGCGCGGTGAGGCATACGTGTGGGACTTCGCGAGGAGCGACGTGCCCGGGACGAGCGAGCGCGACCGCAGCTACTGGCGCGACGTCGGGACGCTCGACGCCTACTACGAGGCCCACATGGACCTGATCTCGGTCGACCCGGTCTTCAACCTCTACAACGAGGAGTGGCCGATCCTGACCTGGCCGGAGCCGCTGCCGCCGGCCAAGTTCGTCTGGGAGGAGCCGGGCCGCGTCGGCTCGGCCATGAACTCCATGGTCTGCGCCGGTGTCGTCGTCTCCGGCGGCACCGTGCGCCGCTCCGTCCTCTCGCCCGGCGTGCACGTCCACTCGCACGCCGAGGTCGAGGGCTCGGTGCTGATGCACGACGTCGACGTCGGACGCGGGGCCGTCGTCCGGAACGCGATCGTCGACAAGAACGTCACGATCGCACCGGGCGCGCTCGTCGGAGTCGACCCCGAGGCCGACCGGGCCCGCTTCCCGCTCTCGCCGGGCGGGATCGTCGTGATCGGCAAGGGGCAGACGGTCGACGCGTGAGGGTGGCGCTGCTGACGAGGGAGTACCCGCCGGACGTCTACGGCGGAGCGGGCGTGCATGTCGAGTACATGGCGCGCGAGCTCGCCCGCAGGGCGGAGGTGACGGTGCACTGCTGGGGCGCGGAGCGGCCCGCGGGCGACGACCCGTCCGTTGTCGCCTACCGCCCCTGGGAGGCGCTCGCCGGCGAGCCTGCCTACGCGGCTGCACTGCAGGCGCTCTCGATCGACCTGGCCATGGCGGCGGGGGTTGCCGGCGCCGACCTCGTGCACAGCCACACGTGGTACGCGAACCTGGGCGGACACCTCGCGAAGCTCGTGCACGACGTGCCGCACGTCGCCACCGTGCACAGCCTCGAGCCGATGCGGCCCTGGAAGCGCGAGCAGCTCGGCGGCGGCTATGCGCTGTCGAGCTTCGCGGAGCGGACCGCGCTCGAGGCGGCCGACGCGATCGTGGCGGTCTCGCGCGAGCACCTGCGCGAGATCCTCGCCTGCTATCCGGCGATCGACCCCGCACGCGCGACCGTGGTCTACAACGGCATCGACACGGAGGAGTACCGCCCCGACCCGGCCGTCGACGTGCTGGAGCGCCATGCGATCGACTCGTCGCGGCCGTCGGTCGTGTTCGTGGGGCGGATCACGAGGCAGAAGGGCCTCACGCACCTGCTCGACGCGGCCCTCGAGCTCGACCCGGGCGCCCAGCTCGTGCTGTGTGCCGGGGCGCCCGACACTCCCGAGCTCGCCGCCGAGATCGAGGCGAAGGTGGAGCGCGTGCGGGCCGCACGCGGCAGCGTCGTCTGGATCGAGCAGATGCTGCCCAAGCCGGAGGTGATCCAGATCCTCAGCCACGCGACCGTGTTTGCCTGCCCGTCGATCTACGAGCCGATGGGGATCGTCAACCTGGAGGCGATGGCGTGCGAGGCCGCCGTCGTGGCCACCGTCGTTGGAGGCATCCCCGAGGTGGTCGAGGACGGCGTTACCGGGTTGCTCGTCCCCTACGAGGCCGGGCGGGGCGGCGAGCCGGTCGAGCCGGCCGTGCTGGCACGTGACCTCGCAGCCCGTCTGAACGAGCTCGTAGCCGACCCGGCGCGAGCACGCGCGCTGGGCCTTGCGGGCCGGGCCCGCGCGGTCGACCGCTTCGGCTGGGACGTGGCAGCCGCAGAGACGATGCGGCTCTACGAGCGCCTGCTGGCGTGACGGGTAGCGGCGACGACCGAGCGGGGCTGGGCACGCGCGCGATCCACGCGGGCGAGGCGCCCGACCCGACGACGCGCGCGCACGCGACGCCGATCTACCAGACCGCCACCTTCGCCTTCGAGTCAGGGGAGCTGAAGGAGGACGTGGTCGATGCGGCCATGGCGTGGGAGCCGGGCGCGTACTTCTACACGCGCACCCAGAACCCGACCACCGACGCGCTGGAGCAGAAGGTCGCCTCGCTCGAGGGCGCGGAGGCTGCCGTCGCGTGCGCGTCCGGGATGGCCGCGGTGTCGGCGACGGTGTTCAGCCTGCTCGCGGCCGGCGACCACAGCGTCGCCTCGGAGGACGTGTTCATCATCACCCGCTTCCTGCTCGACGACGTGCTCGCACGCAAGGGGATCGAGGTGACCCGCGTCGACGTGCGCGACCTCGCTGCGGTGCGCGCCGCCGTTCGTCCGGGCACGAAGGCGCTCCTCGTCGAGTCGCTCTCCAACCCGCACATGCATCTCGCAGACGTGGGTGCGCTGGCGACGGTTGCGCACGACGCCGGAGCGACGCTCGTCGTCGACAACACGTTCCTCTCGCCCGGGCTCTTCCGCCCACTCGAGCACGGTGCCGACCTCGTGCTGCACTCGGCCACGAAGTACCTCTCCGGTCACGGGGACACGGTGTGCGGAGTGGTCTCGGGGCGGCGGGAGCTGATCGACCCGATCCGCTACGAGCTCGACGCGCTCGGCGGTGCCGTGAGCCCGTTCAACTCGTGGCTCGTCGCTCGTGGGATGCGCACGCTACCGCTGCGCCTGGACGTGCACACGCGCAACGCCGCTGCGCTCGCCGCCCTGCTCGAAGCGCGGCCCGAGGTCGCCTGGGTCGCGTATCCGGGGCTCGAGAGCCATCCGCAGCACGAGCTCGCCACGCGGGTGCTCCCGCGCGGGTGCGGAGGGATGCTGTCGCTGCGGCTCGAGGGAGGCGAGCGCGAGATGTACGCGTTCGTGAACGCGCTCGAGCTCGCCTCGATCGCGGTCAGCCTCGGCGACCTGAAGACGCTCGTCTACCCGATGCCGAAGCGCGACAACCTGATCCGCGTCTCCGTCGGCTGCGAGGATCTCGACGACCTGGTGGCGGACGTCGAGCGGGGCCTCGCGGCCATTCCTGCACGATAGGCTCGCGCCATGCGCATCCGTGCCGCCGTGCTGGAGGAGTTCGGGCAGCCGC
>DAIOGR010000004.1:13408-16283 GCA_036745155.1 Gaiella sp. | reverse complement strand
TAGGCTCGCGCCATGCGCATCCGTGCCGCCGTGCTGGAGGAGTTCGGGCAGCCGCTCGTCGTCCAGGAGGTCGACCTCGCCGAGCCGAAGGCCGGTGAGGTGCTCGTGCGGCTCGAGGCCTGCGGCGTCTGCCACACCGACCTCTACACGGCGTCCGGCGCCGACCCGACCGGGTATGCGCCGTGCGTCCTGGGCCACGAGGGCGCCGGCGTCGTCGAGCGCGTGGGGGAGGGCGTCACCCTCGTGCGGCCGGGCGATCACGTCGTCACCCTGTTCGCACCGGAGTGCGGCAGGTGCGTCCACTGCCTGAGCCCGCGCACCAACCGCTGCATCGCGATCCGCGAGCAGCAGGGCCTCGGCTTCCTCCCCGACGGCACGACGCGCCTCCACCGCGGCGACGAGCCGCTGCGGCACTTCATGGGCACCTCGACGTTCGCGGAGTACACGGTGATGCCGGAGATCGCGCTCGCGAAGGTGAGCCCGGAGGCCCCGCTCGACGGCTGCGCCCCCTTCGCCTGCGGTCTCTCGACCGGGATCGGCGCGGCGCTGTACACGGCCCGGGTCGAGGGCGGCTCGACGTGCGTCGTCTTCGGGTGCGGGCTCGTCGGCCTCGGCGCGGTGATCGGCGCCCGGCTCGCCGGGGCCGAGCGGATCGTCGCGATCGACCTCTCGGAGGAGCGCCTCGCCCAGGCGCGCCACCACGGCGCCACCGAGACGCGCGTCGCCGACGCCGACACGGTCGACTGGATCCGCAGCGAGACCGGCGGCTACGGCGCCGACTACACCTTCGAGGCGACCGGCAACGTCGCCGTCATGCGGCAGGCCGTCGAGGCGGCGCGGGAGGCGTGGGGGCTCGCCACCATGTGCGGCGTCGCGGGCAAGGGCGAGCTGCTCGAGGTCGTGCCGCGCTTCCTGATCACGGGACGGCGCGTGACGGGGTCCTCCTTCGGCGGCGTCAAGGGCCGGACGCAGGTGCCGCTGCTCGTCGACCGCTGGCTCGCGGGCGAGATCGACGTCGAGGCGCTGCTCTCCCACCGGCTCGGGCTCGACGAGGTCAACCACGGCTTCGAGCTGATGGAGGCGCAGGACGGGATCCGCAGCGTGATCACGTTCGGCTGAACGGCACCCGAGCCCCCGAGCCGGTCAGCCCTTGACGACGCCGAGCGGCCGCAGTTGCGCCACCTTGCGGGCGAGCCCCGCCCGCGCGACGACGTCGACGACACGCTCCACGTCCTTGTAGGCGAACGGCGCCTCCTCCGCGAGCCCGCGGTTGGAGGGACAGCGGACGACGATGCCCTGCGCCTCCAGCTGGCGGCGCAGGTCGGCGCCGGAGATGCGCTTGCGCGCCCCGGTGCGGGAGAGCGCCCGGCCGGCGCCGTGGCACGTCGTGCCGAACGACAGCTCCAGCGATCCCGGCTCGCCCGCGAGCACGTAGCTCGACGTGCCCATGCTGCCCGGGACGAACACCGGCTGCCCGACGGCGCGATAGGCCACCGGGACGTCCACGGAGCCGGCGGGGAACGCGCGCGTCGCGCCCTTGCGGTGCACGCAGAGGTCGCGCCCGCCGTACCGCTCGATCTTGGCGACGTTGTGGGCGACGTCGTACACCTGGCGGGTGGAACGGGCGACGTCCCGCCCGAGCACGCGGGCGACCGCCTCGCGCACGGCGTGCGCGATGGCGTGCCGGTTGGCGAAGGCGAAGTTGGCGGCGCAGGCCATGGCCGCGAGATACGCCTTCCCCTCCGGCGACGAGGCGGGTGCGCAGGCGAGCTGCCGGTCGGGCAGGTGGATCCCGTACCCGGCCAGGGCGGCGTCCATCGCCCGCACGTAGTCCGTGCAGACCTGGTGCCCGAGGCCTCGGGAGCCCGAGTGGATCAGCACCGTCAGCCGGCCGGCGGCGAGCCCGAACGCCTCTGCCGTTGCCTGGTCGTCGACGCGCGAGACGCGCTGCAGCTCCACGAAGTGGTTGCCGGAGCCGAGCGTGCCGAGCTGGCCCCGGCCGCGCAGCCGCGCGCGCTCGGACACGGTGGTGGGATCGGCGCCGGTCAGGCAGCCGCTCGACTCGGTGCGCTCCACGTCCTCGGCGGTGCCGATCCCGCGGCCGACGAGCGCGGATGAGCCGAGGCGCAGGACGTCGTCGAGGCCGGTTTCGTCGAGCTCGAGCGGGCCGCCCTTGCCCATGCCGGCGGGGATCGCGCGCGAGAGCTCGTGCACGAGCGGCTCGATCCGGTCGCCCATGTCGTCGGCGCCGAGCGGGAGCACGAGCAGGCGCACGCCGCAGTTGATGTCGTAGCCGACTCCGCCGGGGGACACGATGCCGTTCGGAAGCTCGGTGGCTGCGACGCCGCCGACAGGGAAGCCGTAGCCCTGGTGGATGTCCGGCATCGCCAGCGCGTAGTCGACGATGCCGGGGAGGGTCGCCACGTTCTGCAGCTGCTCGAGCGAACGGTCGCCGAGGATCGCCTCGAGCAGCTCGCGGTCGGCGAAGACCCGCGCCGGCACCCGCATGTCTGCGCGTGCGCCCGCCGGGATCTCCCAGAGGGTCTCTCCCAGGCGAACCAGATCAGACGTCGAGAACGACATGGCCGAACCAGGTGTCGCCCTCTTGCCGGACGTCGAGACCGTTGAGGGTGACGGCCTTGACGAGGTGCGGGGGCTTGCCGCGCCGGCCCTCCACGGTCGCGCCGAGGCGGAGGCCGTCGAGCGTCAGCGTGACGACCCGCTCCGCCACGAATTGTTCCAGTTCTGCGAGCAGCGCGAGCTCGCCGAGCCAGTCCGCGAGCAAGAGCGCCCGGTCCGGGGCGACGAGCTCGAGCCGGCGCTGCTCGGGCTCACCGGCTTCTTCGCCGCCGATCAGCTCGTGCAGTGCGACGAG
>DAIOGR010000004.1:0-13308 GCA_036745155.1 Gaiella sp. | reverse complement strand
GCATCACCTCCAGGCCGTGGTGGGAGTCGAGGTTTGCCGTGGGCTCGTCGGCCAGGAGCAGGTGCGGCTCGTTTGCGAGGGCGCGGGCGATCGCGACGCGCTGGCGCTCGCCGCCGGAGAGCTTCGTGGCACGGAAGCGCAGGCGGGCCTCGAGACCGGCGTCGACGAGGAGCGCACGTGCCCGCCGCTCCGCCTCGCCGCCCTTGACCCCGCTCACGTTGAGGGCGATCTCCACGTTCTCCAGCGCGTCGAGCGACTCGAGCAGGTTGAACGTCTGGAAGACGAAGCCGATCGAGTCGCGGCGGATGCGCGTCAGCTCACGACGCGGGAGCGCGGTGATCACGACGTCCCCGATCGTGATCCGGCCCTCGCTGGGACGGAGCAGGCCTCCGAGCATGCTGAGCAGCGTCGTCTTGCCCGAGCCCGACGGGCCCATGATCAGCACGAGCTCACCGGCGGCGACGGCGAGGTCGACGCCGGCGACAGCGCGGACGGCGGTGTGTCCGCTGCCGAACACCTTCGTCAGCCCTTCCGCCCGGAGCAGGGTCCCGTCCGTCACGGCCGGAACACCTCCGCCGGGTCGATGCGCTCGATGCGTCGCACCGGCACGTACGAGGCGACGACCGCCGTCGCGAGGGCGAGCACGAAGACCGCGACGGCGTCGCGCAGCGTCAGCACTGTGATGAACTCGGGCACGTCGCGCTTGACGAGGTTGGCGACGGCGGCAGAGGCTGCGACGCCGAGCGCTGCGCCGGCGGCACCGACGACGAGGCTCTGGCGCAGCACGATCCCGTACAGGAACTTCCCGGATGCCCCGATTGCCTTCAGCACGCCGAACTCGCGCGAGCGCTCGACGGTGGCCGTGTACGTCGTCAGGGCGATCACGGCGCCGCCGACGACGAATCCGATGCCGACCAGCACGCCGACGACCGCGAGGAAGCCGGCGTTGACCCGGCCCGCGAAGCTGTCGGCGAACTCACGGCTCGTGTGCACCTCGAGGCCCGGGAGCGCCTCGTGCAGCCGACGCGACACGGCAGCGGCGTCGGCGCCCGGCTTCAGCCCGACGAGGAGGAAGCTGACACGGCCCGGCACGCCGACGAGCTCGCGGCCGTCGCGTGCGCTGAGAAACGCCGTCTGGAAGATGCTGTTGCCGCCGCTGTGCACGCGCACCACGCGGAACGGCCGTCCGAGCAGGTCGAGGCGGTCGCCGACGCCGACTCCTGCGTCGGCGGCGAGCACCCGGTCGATGTCGATCTGCCCCGGCTGCAGCGCATACGGCCCCCGCTTCGTGTCGAGCGCCATCGTGAAGACGTCGAGGGTCGTGCCGCGCCGGTCGAAGGCGATGTGACGCGTGTAGACGGGGATGACCGTGCCGACGCCCTCCACCTGCGCTGCCAGCTGCCCGTCCGCGACCGGTACGAAGGAGCTCGAGTGGTACGGGTCGCTCGTGGCCGGCTGGGAAAGCCAGAAGTCGCCCGGCAGCTTCTCGTAGAAGCGGCCGACGTCGCTCCACCCCCGGTAGAGGCTGACCACGACCAGCACGAGCAGCACCGCGAAGGCGACGCCGGCGACGGACATCGCGAACCGGCCCTTCTCGGCCAGCAGGTTGCGAGTGGCCAGTGGGACCATCCACCGACATGCTCGGCCAAGGTGACGCGCCGGGCATCGGTGCACCCGCTGATCGCGGTGTGGCGATGCCGTACTCGTCACACGACCCTTTAGAGTCCGGCTCTCAGGTGACCGCCGCGACTCCCGACATCCCGTTCCTCGACGTCGCCGACCCGGCGTTCTCGATCCGCTCGGACGTCGTGCGTGCGGCACGGGCGGCCGGCTGGTACGCGAAGACCCCCTACGGCATCGCCGTGCTCCGCTACGACCAGGTGAGCAGGCTGATCAAGGACCGCCGCCTGATCCAGGGCAGCGCCGCGTGGCCCGCGCACCACGACGTCAGCGGGCCCTGGGCGGACTGGTGGACGCGCTGCGTCCTGAACCGCGAGGGCGACGACCACGCCCGCCTGCGGCGGCTGATGAACCCCGCCTTCTCGTCGCGCCTGATCGCCGCCATGGTGCCGTCGTTCCAGGCGCTCGCGAACGAGCTGATCGACGAATTCGCGGGAGACGGGCGCTGTGAGTTCATGTCGGCCTTCGCCGAGCCGTATGCGACGCGGGTGACCACCAGGCTGCTCGGCATTCCCGAGGACGAGTGGCGGACGCTCGCCGACCATGGCGGCACGCTGGGGCTGGCGCTGTCCGTGCAGGTGAAGGAGCACCTGCCCAGGGTGGAGGCTGCGCTCGAGGGGCTCTACTCCTACGCGGACGCGCTCATCGACGACCGTCGCGCGGCGCCGCGCGACGACTTCGTCACGCACCTCGTGGAGGCGACCGGGGAGCAGGACCGTCTCTCCGACGAGGAGCTGCGCGACAACCTCGTGCTGCTGATCTTCGGCGGCATCGACACCACCCGGAGCCAGCTGGGGCTCGGCATCGACCTGTTCGCCCGCCACCCCGAGCAGTGGCGCCTGCTCGGCGGGCGGCCGGAGCTCGCGCCGGCGGCCGTCGAGGAGATCATGCGCGTTCGTCCCACTGTGACCTGGGTGACGCGGGAGGCGACCGAGGACTTCGAGTTCGACGGACTGGCGATCGCGGCGGGCACGACGATCCACCTCTTCTCCGAGTCGGCCGGGACGGATCCGGAGGCATACGGGGACGAGGCGGGCTTCGACGTCTCCGCCGCCGGCCGCCGCCGGCACTTCGGCTTCGGCGGCGGGAGGCACCACTGCCTCGGGCACTTCATCGCCCGCGGCGACATGAGCGAGGCGCTCGCCCTGCTGGCGCGCCGGCTGCCGAACCTGGCCCACGACGGCGAGCCGGTCTTCCTGCCCGACAGCGGCAACACCGGTCCCGTCGAGCTGCCGATCCGCTTCGATCCGTCGGGGCGCTCATGAGGATCGTGCACGACCGTGACCTCTGTCAGCTGCACGGACAGTGCACGATCGCCGCGCCGGAGATCTTCCGCTTCGACGACGACGGCGAGCTCGTCTTCGATCCCGAGCCGGCCGAGTCGCTGCGCGCGGATGCGGAGGCGGCCGAGGACGTCTGCCCCGAGCGCGCGCTCCGGGTCGAGGGCTGAGATGGACCTCGTCGAGCCGGGCCGGCTGACACTCGGATGCGCGGACCTCGACGCGCTGCCGCTCTTCTCCAGAGCCGACGCCGAAGGGCGCCGGCAGGGCTACGAGCCCGCCGCGGCCGCGCTCGTGGCCGACGCGCTCGGCCTGGAGGTGCGCTGGTCGTTCCTCGCCTGGGCGGACTTCTACCCGGCGCTGCACGAGGGGCGTGTCGACGCGGTCTGGTGCGGGCAGGGGATCACGCCCGCGCGGTGTGCGCTGGCCGACTTCTCGCGTCCGTATGCGATCTTCGACGAGTCGCTCGTGGTGCGTGCCGACAACCCGGCGTCGAGCGCCGACGAGCTCGCCGGCCAGCGGATCGGCGCGATCGCAGGCAGCACGAACATGGCGCTGGCCGAGACGTTCCCCGGCGTCGAGCTCGTCGCCTTCCCCGGCACGGCGGACGTGTTCGGCGACATGATCCGGTCGCTGCGGGCAGGTGAGATCGACGGGTTCGTGGACGACGACGTGGTGATGGTGCCGCTCGGCGAGGAGCCCGGCCTGCGGCTCGCGTTCACGCTGCCGACGCGCAACCGCTGGGGAATCGCCGTCCGCAACGACCCGCTGCGCGAGGCGCTCGACGGCGCCCTCGTCGAGGTGATCGCCGACGGCAGCCTGCGGGCGGCGTGGGAGCGGTGGCTGCCGTGGCTCGCGTTCCCGCTCCCGGCACCCTGACCGCCCGGGATCGGGACGCCCGGTCTGCCGACGCGCTAGGCTCATAGCAGCGACCGGCGCGCGAGGAACTTCTGCGGCCGTGCCCGGTCTGTCCTGAGCAATGGAGCCGAGACGGGGAGCAGACTCGATGACGGAGCACACCGAAGAGCCGCACGGGAACGAGGGCGGCAGCGCAGAACCCGAGGCGCAGGCGCCCGCATCACAGCGGCTCGCGGCGCACGAGCGGCTTGCCACCGGCGCGCTCGCCCGCTGGGCGCGCGCGTGCGCCACGCACCCGTGGCGGGTGGTCTTCGGCTGGCTCGGCATCGTCGGAGTCCTGATCGCCCTCGTCGCCACGATCGGCGGCTCGCTGCGAGACAAGTTCGAGATCCCCGGCTCCGACACGCAGAAGGCGACCGACCTGATCAAGTCCCAGTTCGCGTCCGAGCAGGGCGGCGTGCTGAACGTCGTCTTCGCGGCACCCGCGGGTCAGCGGCTCGACGAGCCGGCCCGCAAGGCTGCGATCGAGAAGGCGATTACGCGGCTCAAGTCACCGGAGTTCAAGCCCACCGACGGCAAAGCCGGCCTCACGAGCGTGGGCGATCCGTTCAGCAAGGACACGGTCTCCGACGACGGCCGCATCGCCTACGCCGAGGCGCAGTTCGACCAGACGATCGAGGACAAGGACCGGGAGGCCGTCGTCGCGGTTCAGGATGCGGTGCGTCAGACGGTCGAGCCGGCCGGAGTCACCGTGGAGTTCAACGGCGACGCCGAGTTCCCGCCCCTGGAGCAGGGGGTCTCGGAGCTCCTCGGCCTGCTGGCGGCGATCATCGTGCTGCTGCTCGTCTTCCGAACATTCGTGGCGATGCTCGTCCCGATCGCGCTCGCGATCACAGCGCTCGCGACGGCGTTCCTGCTGCTCTTCATCCTCGCCGGCCTCACCGACATCAACACGGTCACGCCGATCCTCGTCTCGATGATCGGCCTGGGCGTGGGGATCGACTACTCGCTGTTCATCGTCACACGCTTCAGACAGCTGCTTCACGAGGGTCTCTCGTCACAGGACGCCGCGGCCGAGGCAGGGGCGTCCGCGGGGCGCGCCGTCCTCTTCGCCGGGCTGACCGTCGCGATCTCGGTGAGCGGCCTCGCCTTCATCGGCCTCGACTTCGTGACGAAGCTCGGGATCGGCAGCGCCCTCGGCGTGCTGACGACGGTGCTGATCGCCAACTCGCTGCTGCTCGCGGTGCTGTCGCTGCTCGGCCACAAGATCGACCGGCTCAAGGTGCCGTTCCTCCGTGAAGTCGACGACTCGGAGGAGGCCCGCGAGAAGACGATCGTCGCGCGCTGGGGCCGTTTCGTGACGGCGCACGCGGGCATCGTCTTCACGGTGCTGCTGCTGGCGGGCCTCGCTCTCGCGTCGACCTCGGCACTCGTGCGTCTCGGTGCCGCCGACCAGGGCACGCAGCCCGTCGGGCAGACGAGCCGTCGAGCCTACGACCTGCTCGCCGAGGGCTTCGGGCCCGGCTTCAACGGGCCGATCCCGATCGTCGTCGACGTCAACGGCGACTCGGGTGCGCCGCAGCGGATCTACGACGACGTACAGGGACTCCAGGATGTCGCCTCGGTCGCCGAGCCGCAGCTGAACGACAAGAAGACCGTCGCCATCGTCTTCGTGACGCCAACCTCGGCCCCGCAGGACGAGGCGACCGACAAGCTCGTCGACAGGCTCCGCAACGACGTCGTGCCGAAGGCGACGGAGGGCGGTGACGCGCTCGCCTACGTGTCCGGCCAGACGGCGGCCTTCAAGGACATCGCCGACCGGATCGTCCAGCGGATGCCGCTGTTCCTGCTCTACATCATCGGCGTCACGTTCATCGTGCTGGCGATGGCCTTCAGGTCGATCGTGATCTCGGTGAAGGCGGCGATCACGACGCTGCTCTCGGCGTTCGTCGGCTTCGGCGTGCTGGGCCTCGTCGTGCAGCAGGGGCATCTGCTCGGGCTCACGGGGCTCGACCAGACAGGGCCGATCGAGACGTTCGTACCGCCGATTGCGTTCGCGATCCTGTTCGGGCTCTCGATGGACTACGAGGTCTTCCTGATGAGCCGCATCCGGGAGGAGCACGTGCACGGCCTCAGGACCAGGGCCGCCGTCGAGCACGGCATCTCGGCAATCGGCAGGGTGGTGGTTGCCGCCGCGCTGATCATGGGCACGGTCTTCGCGGCGTTCGTCCTCAGCGCGGATCGGATCCCGAAGGAGTTCGGGCTGCTGCTCGCGGTGGCGATCCTCACCGACGCCCTGGTCGTGCGGATGACGCTCGTGCCGGCCTTCCTCACCCTGATGGGCGAGAAGTCGTGGTACATCCCGGGCTGGCTCGACCGCCTGCTGCCGAACATCACGATCGAGCCGCCGCACGACGGTGAGGGAAGCGCGGCTCGTCTCGACCTCGAACCGGTGCCCGAGTCGCCCGGGTCGAGCTGAAGCGCTCATGCGGTGGCGGGACGGTGCAGCGTCCCGCCACCGGCAGCCGGGTGTGGTCTAGCTGCCGCTCTCGGCGCGCAGCTTGAGCGCTGCTGCGAACTCGTCGAACGCCGGCTGCAGGTCGGGGATCGAGCGCCCGATGAGCGGAGCGAGCAGGCCCGTGTAGACCTCCCGCATGGCGAAGCGCACGCCGTCCGCGGTGGGCGTCAACGTGAAGGTGCGCTCGCCCTTGAACAGGCCGAGCGGCATGCCGCCCGTCCAGACCATGCGCTCCGGGGGGCCGAACTCCGTCACCTTCACCGGGAAGGCCCGGCCGGGGTTGATCTTGACGTGCACCTTGATCGTCTCGCCGGGCGCGATCCGCCCTTCCACCCGGTCGACCGTCGTGTTCCAGGCGGGATAGCCGGGCGCGTCCGTGAGCAGCGCCCAGATCGCCTCCGGCGCCGCGGATATCGTCGTAGCCGTCTCGAAGCTCTTCATGGCTCCATCGTAACACGATCGTTACCGGTAGGGTCATCGGCAAACTGCGTGAGCGCCGCGAGCACGGAGTCCCAGGCCCGCTCGAAGCGGAAGGCCCCCTCGGCCCACAGGCCGGCGCTCTCGGGCTTGGGCCGGTGCTCGACCGTGATGCGCGTGCCGTCGTCCTCTGCCTCGAACCGCACCACCACCTCGGTCGGATGCCGGGCGTCCGTGCCGGGATAGAAGTCGAGGACCAGCTGCAGCGGCGACTGCCAGAGGGTCACCCGGCCCAGCTCGACCTCGTGGCCGTCGGTCGCACGCTCCCAGAACCGTCCGTCGGCCACCATCCTGATCTCGCTGCGCGGATCCGGTGTGTGCCGGAGCGGCTCGGGCCACCAGTCGGACGCACGCTCCGTGAACAGAGCAAACGCCTGCGCGGGAGTGCACCTCAGGAACGCCGACTTCGTGATCACTCCTTCGCGAGCTCCTCGAGCCGCGAGAGCGCCGTCTCCCAGAACTCGTCGACGAACTCCCGAACGGAGGCGAGCCCCTGCACCCGCACCGCGTAGACGCTGCGGGTGCCCTGATGCCGTTGTTCCACGAGCCCGGCGTCCTCGAGCACGCGGAGGTGACGGGAGATCGCGGGGCGGCTGACGGGGAAGCGGGTGGCGAGCTCCCCGACGGCAAGCGGCGAGGCCCGCAACGTGCGCAGGATCGTGCGGCGCGTGGGGTTCCCGAGGGCGTCGAGTGCGTGCATGGGCCGTAACGGAGATGTTACCATCGGCGGTTCACGTGGCCGTTGCCGACGAGAGGAGCCTGCGATGGGAGAGGTCGTCGTTCGCTACAGGGTGAAGCCCGAGCGGGCCGAGGAGAACCAGCTGCTGATCGAGCGGGTCTTCGCGGAGCTGGCCGAGCGCCGGCCGGCCGGCCTGGCGTATTCCAGCTTCCGGCTCGAGGACGGTGTGAGCTTCGTCCACGTTGCGTCGGTCGACGCCGGGGACGGGGGCAATCCGCTCCGCGAGATCTCGGCCTTTGCGGATTTCACGCGAGACCTTGCCGAGCGCTGCGACGAGCCGCCGGTGGCGCAGGACGCGCGGCTCGTCGGTTCGTACGGCCTGTTCGCCGGAGGCTCGTAAGGCACGGGCGCTTCTCGGCAGCCGCTGTCGCTAGCCACCTCCGGCTGAGAGGATCACCCGGTACGAGCCGACGTTCGGGTCGTCGATCGTCTCGACCTCGATGTGCGTGACGACGAGCCTCGTCCCGGGCTCGGCGCCGGATGCGTGAACCGCGGCGCGGATGGCGTCGTCGAGGCTGTCAGGCGACTCTCCCCTGAACGCGATCGGTTCGCCCCTTCCGTTACCGTCGTACGACATCAGCTGCTCCCTTCCTCAATCGCCCCCGTCGCCACGACCTTACTCGCGGCGGGCCGCTTCACCAAGCTGCGGGAGATGCGGTCGAGCATGTCGCCGTCGAGCGAGCGGCCCGTGGCGCGAGCACGTGCCAGCGGCTCGGGCT
This sequence comes from Gaiella sp., assembly GCA_036745155.1. Lineage (GTDB taxonomy): Bacteria > Actinomycetota > Thermoleophilia > Gaiellales > Gaiellaceae > Gaiella. The sequence continues at coordinate 5,037 of DAIOGR010000004.1, read as the reverse complement.
CGCCCTGCGCGGCGACGAGGGGCGCGAAGCGCCGGTCGAGCTCCTTCTCCTCCGGCGTCATCACCGCGCCCGACCGCTCGCGCAGAACGTCCGCCGCTCCCCAGAGCCGCACCGCGTCGAGCGGCCGCCCGAGCGCGGCGGCAGCACCCCCCAGCCCGTGCAGGCACTCGGCCCGGATCCGGTCGTCCCCGAGCTCCAGGTAGAGCGAGTGGGCCTCGAGGAGCCGCTCGGCCGCAACCTCCGGCAGGTCGCGGCCGAGCGCGATCTCGCCGAGCGCGCAGAGCGCCGCTGCGACGTACACCCGCTCTCCCAGGCCGCGGGCCAGCCCGAGGCACTCGGTGAACGCACGCTCGGCGGTGTCGAGATCGCCCGCCCGCATGGCCGCCAGGCCGAGTGTGTTGGTGGAGCTCGTGATCAGGATGGCGTCTCCGAGTGACCGGCGAAGGTGAAGGCTCCGCTCGCTGAGTGCCTGGGCCCGGGTGTGCAGGCCGCGGTAGCCGGCGACCATCGCCAACGTGTCGAGGGCGGCAGAGGCGGCCCGGTCGTCGCCGGCCCGCTCCGCGACGGCCAGTGCATCCTCGCCGGCCTGCTCGGCGCGGTCCAGCTCGTCCTGGGAGCAGAGCGCCCGGGCCAGCTCGCACAGCGCGAAGACCGCGTGCCGGTCGTCGCCGAGCCGGCGGAAGAGCGCGAGCGCTTCCTCGAGCGCGGGAACGGCGGCACGGTAGTCGGACTGCGCCATCGCCCCGTGCGCCGCGGTCCAGAGGGCACGGGCGCGCACCCCGTCCGGCAGGTCGTCTGCGTGCTCGAGCCCGCGCGCAAGCAGGCGGCGGGCCTCCGCGACATGGCCGTGAGCGCGCCAGAAGCGGCCGAGCGCGGAGACGGCCTGGAGCGCCTCCGCGACCCGGCCGTTCCCGAGGCACCAGTCGAGCGCGGCGCGCAGGTTGTCGAGCTCCTGCTCGGATCGTCTCAGCCAGTCCGCCTGCTCCGGCCCGGCGAGGCCCTCCTCGGCCTGGTCGGCAAACGCGAGGAAGCGCTCCGCGTGGCGCCCGCGGGCAGCGCCCAGCCCCCCGGCGGCGGCGAGGCGGGCGACGGCGTCCTCGCGCACCGTCTCGAGCATCGACAGCCGCACCGCGCCGTCGCCGGCGTCGCGTCGAAGCAGGCTTCCCGCCACGAGCGCCTCCAGGTCGGAGAGGAAGCCGGCGGGCGACCCGGCCACTGCCCGCGCGTCCTCGAGCGTACTGCCGCCGGCAAAGGCGGCGAGCAGGCCGTGCAGCTCCCGCTGGCTCTCGCTCAGCAGCCCGTAGCTCCAGTCGAGGGTCGCACGCAGCGTCCGCTGCCGGGCCGGAAGGTCGACAGGCCCCTCCATGTCCAGCGCGAGCCCTTCGCCCAGAGCTGCAAGGAGCTGGACCGGTGGGAGCAGCACGAGGCGGGCCGTGACGAGCTCGATTGCCAGAGGTAGCCCGTCCAGGCGCCGGCAGATCTCCTGCACCGAAGGCAGTGACTCGTCGCCGAGTGTGATGCCGTGAGACTCGGCCAGCTCGAAGAACAGCGTCGTGGCGTCTTCGACGGGCAGGGGGGCAAGCGGCACGACGTGCTCACCCGAGAGCCGCAAGGGGGCGCGACTCGTGGCGAGGATGTCCAGGTCGGCGACGCTGCCGATCAGTGCGGCCACGTCGGCGGCTGCGGCCGGGAGATGCTCGAGGTTGTCGAGCACGAGGAGTGCGCCGGTGCCGCCGAGCGCGTCGGCCAGCAGGTCGACGAGCGTCCGCCCGGGCGCTTCGCGCACGCCGACCACACGCGCGATCGCGGCCGGCACGAGCACCGGGTCGGAGATGGAGGCAAGTCCGACCAGGTGCACGGGGCGGTCGACCGCAGCCGCTGCGGCCGCCTCGAGCGCCAGCCTGCTCTTGCCCGCCCCGCCCGGGCCCGTGATCGTGACGAGCCGCACGCCGGGGCGGGAAAGCAGTGCCTGGGTCTCGGCGAGGTCGCGGCCCCTGCCGACCAGGCGGTGATGCAGGGCGGGCAGCGTCGCTCCTCCGAGCGTCGCGAGCGGGGGAAAGCTCTCCTCGAGGCCGGGGGCCACGAGCTGGTAGAGCGTCTGGGGGGCGGGCACGTCCTTGAGCCGGTGGTTGCCGAGACGGCGGTAGCCGAGCCGACCGCCTTCGTCTCCGGCGACGTCGCGTGCGGCTCGTGAGACGACGACCTGGCCCCCGTGCGCTGCGCCGCAGATGCGGGCGGCCACATGGACGTCCATGCCGACGTAGCCGTCGTCGCGCAGCTCCGGCTCGCCCGTGTGGATCCCGACCCGCATGCGAACCTCCTGGGACGGCGGCCACGGCTCCGCCGCGAGGGCGCGCTGGAGGTCGGCTGCCGCGGTCACCGCGTCCCGGGCGCGTTCGAAGGCGAGGAAGACGCCGTCCCCCGCCCAGTCCACCTCGCAGCCTGTGCCGTGCGCAACCGCGGCCCGGACGAGCTCGCGGATCCTCGCGCGCACGTCCGCGTAGCCTCCGCCGAGCGCGTGCAGGAGCCGCGTCGAGCCCTCGACGTCGGCGAACAGCAGGGTCACGGTGCCCGTGGGCAGGTCCTTGCGTGAAATGTGACGAGCAACCATCCCGTCACGAGTGTACGAGCCTGGGCGCGTGCCACCTAGTGCGGCGTCTCGTACCCTTGCCCCCGGGCGCGCGAAGCGCACTAGGCTCGAAGGGCCGTGGTCAGCGCGCGAGCTGGGCGAGGATCAGCACGTTGAGCGCAGCGATGGTGATGCAGGTGGGGCAGAGACCCGCGATCCTGACGACCATCACGTAGCCGAGATAGACGCTGCCGGCCACGCCCACCACCGCCAGTGCCTCCGTCGCCGCGCGATGGTCGAGAGCGACCACCACGAGCATCGTCGTGTAGAGAGCGACTCCGAGAACGGAGTTTGGGATCCCGAGGATTGTGCTGCCCTTGCTGCGCAGGACGAGCTCGGTGCTGTCGTTCGCGGCGAGCGAGCATCGGCACCTCGGGATCCGGAAGCCCGGGTCGACCGCAAGCCTGGCCTTGAAGTAGGTGGTCTGAGCCGCGTAGAGCAGTCCGAGGGCGGGCAGCAGATACAGGGGATCGACGCCGGCGAAGCGCCGCAGCAGCTCGGCCACGATGCCGAAGCCGATCACCGACCCGAGCAGCATCTGAAGGTACTCGGGCAACAGCGCCGGCAGGTGGCTTGACACGGTCTTCCTGATGCGGTTGTACCGGAGTTGCCGCTCGAGCTCCCGTTCGCGTACCCGGCGCGAGATCGTCTCCATGCTCATCGCCTCAGGGGCCCGGGGGAGGAGGGACGCTCTCGGAGTCCGGCAGCTCCGGAGCCTGCAGGAACGGCGGCAAGTCGGCGCCGGTGACGTAGGAGCTCGTCCGGATCAGGCACCACTGGATGCGCGTGAGGGCCCGGCGCACGCTTCCCCCCGGTTTCATCAGCTTCGTGATGTGCAACGTCGTGTCGTTTTCGCAGTCGGGCGCGTCCTCGTCGTGCAGCAGGCCGCACTGGTGGCCGCACTCGTGCAGGTATGTCTCGGCGACGCGGACGACGGCCGGGCTCCTGGCGGAGACGTTCTCGACGATCCGCGCCATCATCCTGTTGGTGTCGGCCGCGTAGGGAAGCACCTTCATGCTCACGAAGAGCGGCTGGTCGCCTCCGGAGAACGTCACGACGGTGTAGCCGAGGAGGTCGTTGCAGCCGACCGACGAGTCGTCAGCGTCGTACCTCGAGACGAAGTACGTCGTGACGGCGGAGCCGTCGGCGTCCTTGTTCCGCATCAGGAAGTTGGTCTGCTCGAACGTCAGGGTCTGGCTCGGGCCGCAGCTCATGCCCTCTGCCAGATCGGTGTCGCCCGCTGTGAGGCCGATGTCGCCGTGGATCAGGTGCAGGAACGTGTTCGTGGGGCGGCCGCACGTCGAGTCCGTGTCGACGCGGAGGCCCATGTCGGAGATCGACCGGTCGCCGAAGTAGGTGCTCGAGGCGGGGTTCGTGTACTTCTCCGGCCAGACGTTGTAGTTGTTCGTCGGCAGCTTCCCGTCGCCGTCCAGCCAGGCCTGGACGTTGGGCCTGTACGTGAGCAGGTTGTTCTCCGGGGCCGTACCGCGGCCGTCGTCTGCAGGGGTGCCGGCGAAGATGTCGCCGAACAGGTGGCTCGCGATCTCCATCACCTTGAACGGGTAGTAGAGGAACGGCCGGCCCGGTACGAGCTCCTCACTGTGATCCCGTCGCCTCAGCCGGCCGGTGATCGTGTCGCCTCGGGTCGCGACCTCGAAGTAGGCCAGCTGACCCGACTCGGGGTCGACGACGGGCGCGAGCGGCCGGCCCTCGTCGCTCAGGATGTAGCCCTGGATCCGCTGGTCGACGTTGCCGGCCTCGTCGGGGTTGTTGACGTAGACGAACCAGTCGGAGTAGCCCAGGTCGTTCGGGATGATCTTGGGCGCGACCTTGAACCGGCGAGGCTTCCTGTTGTTGAAGATCTCGGCGAGGTACGTCCAGCAGAGGAGCCAGCGGATGAAGATGTCGATCAGCGAGCAGACCCACGTCAGCACGAGCGTCACGATCGCCTCGATCAGGTGGAGCAGGACGATGAGCGCGCGGACGATGTAGTCGCAGATCACCTTGGTGATGAGCTGCAGCACCCACTCGAGGACGTACGTCCAGCCGCAGACGACGTCGGTGACGGCCTTGCAGACGTTGTTGCAGACGTTCCGGCACCCGCAGTCGCAGCCGAAGATCCCGCAGAAGAAGTCGCAGATCCCGCAGATGACGCTGCAGACCGCGTTGCAGACCGTCTTGACGACGGTGGTGCAGATGTACTTCAGGACCTGCGTGAGGACGTTGACGAGCTCCTGGACGAGCCTGCAGATCTGGAGCAGGACGTACTCGACGACGGAGACGACGATCTCGATCAGCCTGATGACAGGCTGGACGACCAATCGACAGACGAGACCCACCGGTGCCACCTCCGTTTGTCGCGCTCGTTCGCACGGAGGCCCGAGTGGGAGTCGGAGGCCGCAGATCTC
>DAIOGR010000003.1:15586-29996 GCA_036745155.1 Gaiella sp. | reverse complement strand
CCCATCTCGATGTGCTGGCCACCGGGGCCCACCCGCCACTTCAACGGGGAGTCCTCCATCGCGTCGTAGACGGGCTCCTCGTCGGGGCCCCAGACCCCGGTCTTGTTGATGAAGCCCCCGAGGTTGGTGGACGAGGAGACGTCGGGTGCGACCGTGACGAGCCGCTCGCTGACACCTTCGACGCGGGAGAGGTCGAGCAGCACCCGCCCGAATGCCGCCTGCGTCGAGGTCGCACCGGGGTCGCGCTCCGACAGGGTCGCTGGCACGGGGACGAGAGCGGCAGGGGCGCGGTCGCCACGGTCGAGGCGGCGACGTGCGTCGGCGAGCAGGCGCCCCTCGGCCGTCTCGGCCGCGTAGCCGTCCCACTCGGTCTCCGCGGTCAGCCCCGTCGCGGCGCGAAGCCGCTCGATCTGGTCGGCATCGAGGAGGGCAGAGTGGTTCTGAGGGCGGCCGGCGATCTCGAGCCCATACCCCTTGATCGTGTAGGCGAAGATCACGGTGGGCCGATCGGGCGTCGCGCGGGCCAGCCGGAGCGCGTCGAGCACGTCGGCCAGGTCGTGCCCGCCGAGGTCGCGCACGAGCGGCGCCACCCGCCCCGTGTAGCCGTCGAGCAGCCGCTCCAGCACTGCGCGCTCCCGGTCGCCAACCGCGCCGTCGAGCACAGTGGCGCACACGACGTCCTCCGAGGCTCCGAAGAGCGACTGGTACTGCTCGTTGGGCATCTCGTCGATCCGGCGGCGCAGCAGGTCGCCGCCCTCCCGGGCGAACGCCTGCCGCAGGCGGCGGCCGTACTTGAGCTCGATCACGTCCCAGCCGTTGGCACGGAACTGGGCCTCCAGCTCGGCGGCGCGGATGCCCGGGATGACCCGGTCGAGCGACTGCCGGTTGAGGTCGACGATCCACAGCACATTCCCGAGCCTGCGCGTAAGCGGGTCGGCCAGTGCCTCCCAGATGTTGCCCTCGTCGAGCTCGGCGTCGCCAAGCAGAGAGATGAAGCGGCCGCCCGTCGACGCGCCGAGCCGGGTTCCAGTGAACCTGTCGGCGAGCGCGCCAAAGAGCGGAGCGGCCGACCCGAGGCCGACCGAGCCGGTGGAGTAGTCGACCGGATACGGGTCCTTCGTCCGCGACGGATACGACTGCATCCCACCGAAGTCGCGTAGACGCGTCAGATACGACCGATCGAGGCGCCCCAGCAGGTACTCGATCGCCTGGAGCACAGGCGACGCGTGCGGCTTCACCGACACCCGGTCTTCTGCCCGCAGGTCGGCGAAGTAGAGAGCCGTCATCAGGGTCACCAGCGACGCCGACGACGCCTGGTGGCCGCCGACCTTCAGCGCGTCGCCCTTCGGCCGCTCCCGGTTCGCGTAGTCCACGATCCGCACCGCCAGCCACAGCACTCGTCGCTCGATCTCCGCCAGCGCCGTCAGGACATCGTCCGCCGCCCTGGGCTCTGGAGCCGTCGCCCTCATCCGGTCACTCCTTCGAGCACCGATCGGTCGACCTCCACGCCAAGACCGGGACGGCCGGACAGGGTGACCCGGCCGTTCTCGGCGCGCGGCTCGTCGGGAAACGCCACCCAGAAGATCTGGTCCTCGTCCGCCTCGTCCGCGCTCGGCGGCGGCGGCATGTACTCGAGCAGCGGCGTCGCCAGGCTCGCAATCGCCAGGTGGGCGTTGTGCGCGAAGCCGAGATGGGGAATCACGTCGAGGCCGAACGTCTCGCCGAGCGCCCACACACGCCTCGCTTCCGTGATCCCGCCGAGGCGGTTGACGTCCGGCTGCAGCACGTCGACTGCGCCGGCATTGATCAGGTCACGAAAGCCGTAACGGGTGGCCTCGTGCTCGCCGGCGGCGATCGGCGTCGCGACCGCCGCCCGGATGGCTGCGAGGCCGGGGAGGTCGTCCGGGATCACCGGCTCCTCGAGCCAGCGCAGCCGGATGCCTTCGTCCTCGATCGCCCGGATGCAGCGGATCGCGTAGCCGACGTCCCAGCTCATGTACGCGTCCGCCATCACGTCGACATCCGGGCCGACCGCCTCGACGACCGTCCGCACGAGCTCGACGTTCCTGCGCATTCCGGCCTTTCCGTCCAGCGGGCCGTAGGGCAGCCGCTGCTTGACCGCCGTGAATCCCCGGCGTGCCCACCCGGCCGCCTCGGCGGCGAGGGTCTCGAGGTCCTCGGTGGCGTACAGCCAGCTCGCGTACGCGGGGAGGGACGGGCGCAGCTTCCCGCCCAGCAGCTCGTAGACCGGAACGCCGAGTTGCTTCCCGAAGAGGTCCCACAGGGCGATGTCGACCGCGCTGATCGCATGGAGGACGAGGCCGCGCCGGCCGACGTTCAGCGTGGCGCGGTACATCGTCTCCCACACGAACGCGACCTCGGACGGTGCACGTCCGACGACGAGAGGCTGCAGCTGGCGCAGGACCTCGATCGTGGCGGGGTTGCCAAACCCGGCGGTGCCGACGCCCACGACGCCGTCTTCGTCCTCGAGCTCCACGACGACGAGCCACGTGCGGGCGGGGGGAAGGCCGGCCGACGACGTCCCTCGAGCGTCCCCGACTCCCTCGAGCACGGTGAGCGGCGTGCCGACCGGGCGTCCTTGGCCCTTCGACGCGGGAGAGGGGCGGGGAGCGACGGTCGAGACGCGCAGGCGCGAGACGGGCGCGGTCACCGGCGGGCGCACCGCACGCCGAGCAGCCCTGACTGATCGCCCATCCACATGCACGGAAATCCTACGGCGCCTTGGTCAGACAAGTCAATCATACGCTCTGGGACGCAGATGTTTGCAGTGTCTCGGGGTTGACTTCTTGGTCTGACAAAGACAAACTACCCGGCATGTCCGAGACGACGAGCAGCCCTCCGCAACAGCTCGACCTGCGCGCCGCCGCGCGCCACGTCATGGTCGACTTCAACCAGATGCAGACGTTCACCGCGGATCCGCTGATCATGGTGGAGGGGAACGGCATCAGGCTGACAGATCACGAGGGGCGACGCTACATCGACGGCCTCTCGGGGGTGTTCGCGGTCAGCCTCGGCCACGGCAACGAGGAGATCATCGACGCGATCACCGCCCAGCATCGCCGGCTCTCGTTCTCGTCGCCGATCATGACGACCACCGACCGGGCGCTCGAGCTGGCGACCGAGCTGATCCGCCTCACCGGCGGGCGCTACGAGGTCGTCAAGCAGCTGAACAGCGGCTCGGAGGCGACCGAGGCGGCGATCAAGATGGCGCGTCAGTACCACCGTCAGAGCGGCGGCGCCGAGCGCTACAAGACGATCTCGTTCTACCGCTCCTATCACGGGGCGACGATGGGGGCGCTCACCTCGACCGGCTGGCCGCAGCTGCGGAACCCCTACGAGCCGTTCGTGCCGGGCGGCATCCACGCACACGCGCCGATCCCCGGCTCCTGCCGGTCGTGTACGGGCTCCTGCACTCTCGGCTGCCTCGCCCAGCTGCGAGACGCGATCGAGCTGGAGGGCCTGCGCACCGTCTCCGCCGTCATCGTCGAGCCGGTGATGCTGACTGCCGGCGTCCACGCCCTTCCCCAGGACTACCTGCAGGGGCTGCGGGCGCTCTGCGACGAGACGGGCGTGCTGCTGATCTTCGACGAGATCGTGACCGGTTTCGGACGCCTGGGCTCGTGGTTCGCGGCCGAGCAGGCCGACGTGTGGCCGGACATCCTCGTCGTCGGCAAGGGGCTGACGAGCGGCTATGCGCCGCTCTCCGCCGTGCTCCTCACCGAGAAGATCGCGGGCGCGTTCTGGGGTGAGGCGGCGGCAGGTGTCCAGTACCAGGCCGGCCACACGTTCGCCAGCAATCCCGTCTCGGCCGCCTGCGGCCTGGCGGTGATCCGCTACTTCGAGAACCACGGGGTGCTGGACAACGTTCGCGAGCGCGGCGCCGAGCTGGAGCTCCGCCTGCGCGCGATCGCCGAGCGCTACCCGGTCGCCGGCTCCCTTCGCGGACGAGGGCTTCTCTACTGCCTGGACTTCGTCGACCCGGCGACCGGCGGGCCGCTCCCCGCCGACCAGCCGGTCGGCACGGCCGTCCAGCAGGCAGCGAGACGGCGCGGCCTGCTCGTGCGCGCCTCCCCGCACAACGCGACCCTGGCGCCGCCGCTCGTCCTGACGGCCGCGGACGTGACGGAGATCGCGGACATCTTCGAGGAGAGCGTGGCGGAGGCGAACGAGCAGGTCGTCTCCGGCGGCGGTGTCAATCTCGACGTCGCGTTCGGCCTGTGAGCGACGCGCAGCTCGCCTGAGGTGCCTGCGATGCCGCTCCTCGCGGGAGCCGCCGCCGTCTCGATCACCCCGCCCGTCGGCGTCGATCTGATGGGTTACCTGCGCCGCTCCGAGCCCGCGCGCGGCTACGGGGAGCCGATGGAGGCGACTGCGCTCGTGCTCGACGACGGAATCGCGAGGCTCGTCCTCGTCGGCGCCGACCTGATCGGCGCCTCGGGCCCCTGGGCGCAGGAAGTGCGCGACGGGATCGCCGCCGTCGTGGGGACGAGCCCCGACCGCGTCCTGCTCAACTCCCAGCACACACATGCCGCCCCGCCCACACCCGGCTGGGCGAAGATCGGCGGCGACGCGGACTGGAACGAGGAGGAGATCCGCTACGGGGACGCCGTCGGCGACTTGCTCGTCTCCGCCGCGGCCGAGGCAGCCCGGCGCCTGCGCCCGGCCCGGCTCGGGCACGCACGCACGGAGGTCGAGGGCATCTCCGTCAACCGCCGTCAGCGCCACGAGGGCACCACGATCCTCGGCTGGAACCCGGACGAGCGCTGCGACCGCGACGTGGCCGTGATCCGCGTCGACGATGCAGACGGCGGTGCGATCTGCACGGTCGTCGCGTTCGCGTCGCACCCGGTCGTGGTCGGGCCCGACGTGCCCGAGGCGTCGTCCGACTTCGTCGGGCCGCTGCGCGAGCACGTGCGGGCCTGGACCGGCGGCGAGTGCGTCTTCCTGCAGGGCTGCGCGGGGAACATCATCCCCTTCGAGTCGTTCCACACCGAGCGGGGCCCGGAACGGCGCTTCGGCGAGCGGCTCGCGCTCGCGGCGCTGCGTGCCCGGGCCGAGGCGAGCCTGGAGCCGATCGAGCCCCACCAGACCCTCTCGGGCTCCGCCGTGCCGTGGGTGATGTGGCGGCACGTGCCGACCGGCGAGCAGGACACAACGCTCGCGGCCGCGGAGCGGCGGATCGACCTGCCCCTGCTCGAGCCGCCCACGCTCGAGGAGATCCGCGCGCTCCGGGCCGAGCTCGAGCAGCGGGCAGCCGACCTGCAGGCGGCAGGCGAGCCCCGCACCGCCTGGAACCCCGTCGTCTTGCACGTGCGCTGGGCCAAGGCGGTCGAGCAGCGCATCGCAGACGGTACGGTCGAGCGCGCGGTCGAGGTGCCGGTGCAGGCGCTGCGGATCGGCGGCGCCTGCCTCACGGCCTGGCCGTGCGAGCCGTTCTGCGAGCTCGGGCTGGAGGTGAAGGAGCGCTCGCGCGCGCCGTTCCCGGTCACCCTCGGCTACTCGAACGACCTGGTCGGCTACGTCCCGACACGGCGCGAGTATCCGTTCGGAGGCTACGAGCCGTCGCTCGCCCAGCGCCACTTCGGCCGGCCGGCGCCGTTCGCGCCCGAGGCGGGCGAGCAGCTCGTGCAGGTCTCGCTCGAGCTCACCGACGAGCTCTTCGCTGGGGACGCCTCGTGAGCGCAGATCCGGGGGCGAGGCGGAAGGATGGCTCGCTCGTCGAGGCCACGACAGAGGCGATCAGCGCCCGGATCACGAACGGGGGCCTCTCGGCCGGGGACCGTCTGCCCACCGAGCGGGCGCTCGTCGAGCAGCTCGGGGTCTCGCGCACCGTGCTCCGCGAGGCGCTGTCGAGCCTCGAGGCGCTCGGGCTGATCGAGACACGCGGGACACGCGGCCGGTTCGTGGCGGCCGGAGGCTCGTCCGACCGCAGCCGGACGCTCGTCGGCGCGTGGCTGCACCAGCACGCGCGCGAGATCTTGGAGGTCGACGAGATCCGTTCCGTGCTCGAGGCGCACGCGATCCGGGCGATGTCGCAATGGGACGCGATCGAAGCGGCGGGAGCTGCCGCCGCGATCCTGAGGGAGCAGGCCGCGGCGCTCGAGCGGGGCGACCCGGTGGCCGCCGCAGACGGCGACGCCGCGTTCCACCGGGTGCTCGGGTCGCACACCAAGAACGGTGCGCTGCGGGCCCTGATGGACGGTCTCATCGATGCCAGCCGCAAGGGGGCCTACGCCGTGTACTCGTTGCCCGAGACAGCGGCCGGCTCGCTCGAGCAGCACCAGCAGATCGTGGACGCCCTCGCCGTGTCGGACGTCGGGGCGGCGGCGCGGCTCGCCGAGGAGCACATGCTCGATGTCGCGCGGCGCTACGCGGCCGCCCAGCTCGACGAGGAGTCGGCGTGATCCGCCGGCTCAGCCTCGTTCGGAAGCGGCCCGAGCTCTCGCGTGCGGAGTTCGTCGAGCGCTGGACGGGGGAGCACGTCGAGATCGCGAAGCAGCTTCCCGGACTACGGGGCTACGTCATCCACGTCCTCGACGGCGAGTCGCCTCCGTATGACGGCATCGCCGTGACCACGTTCGACTCCCGCGAGGACGCGGAGCGTGCGTTCGGCATTCCCGAGCTCGCAGACGGGCTCCGCCGCACGCGCGACGACTTCGCGGCCTCGGTCGAGGTCTACTTCGCAGAGGAGCACGTCATCGTCGAGGAGGAGAGATGAGCAGCACGGATCGCGGCAGGAAGCGCAGCCTGGAGGTCACCGGAGGCCCGGCCCAGGCGGCCGCCCGGTCGATGCTGCGCGCGATGGGGTGGACGACCGACGACCTGCAGCTGCCGCAGGCCGGAGTCGCCGCGACGTGGAACAGGGTGACCCCGTGCAACATGCACCTCGACGAGCTCGCGCTCGCCGCCGCCGACGAGCTGAAGCGGCTGCGGGTGCTGCCGCTCGTGTTCCACACGATCTCCGTCTCCGACGGGATCGCGATGGGCACGGAAGGAATGCGCGCCTCACTCCCCTCGCGCGACTGGATCGCCGACTCGGTCGAGCTCGTCATGCTCGCCGAGCGGATGGACGGCCTCTTCGCGATCGCCGGCTGCGACAAGACGCTGCCGGGGATGATGATGGCGATGATCCGGCTCGACCTGCCCTCGGTCTTCGCGTACGGGGGCTCGATCAGGCCCGGCTGCTTCCGCGGTCAGGACGTCTCCATCCAGGACGTCTACGAGGCGATCGGGGCGCAGGCCACCGGGAAGATGAGCCTCGAGGACCTGACCGAGCTCGAGTGCGTGGCGCTGCCCGGCAAGGGCGCCTGCGCCAGCATGTACACGGCGAACACGATGGCGAGCATCTCCGAGGCGCTCGGGCTGACCGTGCCCGGGATGGCCTCGCCCGCGGCCGAGGACCCCGCCCGCGAGGAGATCGTCAAGGCGGCCGCCGCGACGCTCGTCGATGCGCTCGAGCACGACCGCAGGCCGTCCACCGTGCTCACGAAGGCGTCGTTCGAGAACGCGATGACCGTCGCCGCCGCGCTCGGCGGCTCCACGAACGCCTGCCTGCACGTGCCGGCCCTGGCCGGCGAGGCGGGGATCGACTTCGGTCTCGCGGACATCGACCGCATCTCGCGCCGCACACCCCAGATTGCGGAGATGCGCCCCGCGGGGCGCTTCATGATGCAGGACCTGCACGTCGAGGGCGGCGTCCCCGTCGTGATGCGGGAGCTGCTCGACGCCGGCCTGCTCGATGGCGACGCCATGACCGTCACGGGCCGCACGCTGGCCGAGTCCCTCTCGGACACCACACGCTTGGCCGAGCCCCGCACGCCGGTGCTCCACACGGTCGGCGAGCCGGTCAAGAAGACGGGCGGATACGCCGTCCTCTGGGGCAACCTGGCGCCCGACGGCGCGGTGATCAAGGTGGCGAACCAGGAGTCGAACCGCCATCGCGGGCCGGCCAAGGTGTTCCACACCGAACAGGAGGCGTTCCAGGCCGTCTCCGACGGGAGGATCGCGGCAGGCGACGTCGTCGTCGTCCGCTATCAGGGGCCGAAGGGCGGCCCCGGGATGCCCGAGATGACGCATCTCACCGGGGCGATCGTGGGCGCCGGGCTCGTCGAGCAGACGGCGCTCCTCACCGACGGGCGCTTCGGCGGCGGCACGCAGGGCACCTCCGTCGGGCACATCTCGCCCGAGGCAGCGGCCGGCGGCCCGATCGCGATCCTCCGCGACGGGGACGTCGTGGAGATCGACGCCGAGGCGGGCCGCCTGCACGTCGAGTTGGGAGACGACGAGATCGCCGCCCGGCTTGCGACCGCCGAGCACCCGCCGCCTCGCTACCCGACCGGCGTGCTCGCGAAGTACGCGCGCCTGGTCGGCTCGGCGGCAACCGGCGCCCGCGTCGGGGCCTGAGCGATGAGCGGCACCCGCATCTCGTGCAGCGAGTACTCGTTCCCGGCCGTGGCGGGGCAGCACGAGCGCATCGGGATCGTGCGGCTTCTCGGCTTCGAGCTCGTCGACCTCGCCCTCTTCCTGTCAGACGGTGCGGAGCTCGCAGCCGCCCCCGGGGGCGTCGCGGCGGATCTGCGGGCATCGCTCACGGCACACGGGCTCGGGAGCGAGGACCTGTTCCTGGCCGTCGGTGAGACGGTCGAGGAGATCGCTCCCAACCAGCGCAACCCCGCTCTGCGCGAACGAGGCCGGCAGGAGTTCTCCGCCGCGGCGCGCGTGACCGCAGAGCTCGGCATCCCGGGCCTCACGATCCTCCCCGGGGTCACGTGGGCCGAGGACCCGGACGGCTCGTGGGCCTGCTGCGTCGACGAGCTCGGCTGGCGCGTCGAGGAGGCCGGGTCGCTCGGGGTCGAGGTGCGGATCGAGGCGCACGCCGGCTCGATCGTGGCCGTGCCGGAGCTCGCCTCCCGCCTCTGCGCGGAGCTGCCCGCGCTGCGGCTGACGCTCGACCTCTCGCACTTCGAGCTGCAGTCGGTCACCCTCGACCGGTCGCTGACGCTCGCGCCGCTCGCCGGGCACGTGCACGTCCGTGCCGCCAAGCCCGGTGCGATCCAGGTGCGCTGGCGCGACAACGAGACCGATTTCGCCGCCCTGCTCGAGGCGCTCCGCGCACGGGGCTACGGCGGCGCGTACTGCGTCGAGTACGTTCCGATGCCCAAGTGGCGTTGCGACGAGATGGACGTCGTCACCGAAGCGCTCGCCACGAGGAGCGCTCTGACCGAGCTGGGGGTGGTGTGATGGAGCGCCTGTGCCACGTCTTCCAGATCGCGCCGGGAACGGAGCAGGAGTACGTGCGGCGGCACGTCGAGATCTGGCCGGAGATGCTCGAGGCGATGAAGGGCGCCGGCTTCGCCAACTACACGCTCTTCCGGCGCGGCCTCGACGTGATCGCCTACTGCGAGTGCGAGCCCGACGTCGCGACGTGCTTCGCCCGCTTCTCCGAGCACGGCGTGGGCGAGCGCTGGCAGGCGCACATGGAGGGCATGGTGCTCGACCTCACCGACGAGAACGGCGAGCTGAACCGCTACGAGGAGGACTGGCACCTTGACTGACCACGATCCGCGCTGTCCAGCCGTGTCGCGGCTGGACAGCCTGCAGCGAGCATCGTGGTCGGCGTCTCACAACGAGACTGTCCGGAGCGCGTTGTGAATCGTCGACCACGCATCGGCGTCGTCTCGTGCTACTTCCCGCTCTTCGACGCCCAGATGCCGGCAGGCTTCCGGGAGGAGCGCGCCGCGGTGGCACGCTCGTTCGCCGAGCTGCTTGCGAGCGAGTTCGACGTGGTCGACGCCGGCATGCTCGCCTCCGAGGCCGACGGCGACCGCGCCAACGTGCTGCTCCGAGAAGCGCGGCTCGACGCCGTCGTCTTCGCGCCCACGATGGCGGCGCCGCCGAGCTACGCGACGCACGCGCTCGCGCGTCTCGAAGCGCCGCTCGTCGTCTGGAATGCGCTCACGATCGACCGGTTGCCGGACGGCCTCACGCAGGCGCAGGCCACGATCAACTCGTCCCAGGTCGCGGCCGTGATGCTCGCCAACCCGTACGTGCGCGCCGGCCAGTCCTTCGCCACCATCACGGCAGCGCCGTCCGACACTGAGGGGATGGAGACGCTCGTCCGCACGGTCCGTGCCGCGGCGGCGGCCTCCGCCCTGCGCGGCTCGACGGTGCTCCGTGTCGGGGCGTGGTTCCCCGGCTACCTCGACGTCGAGTCGAGCGCGGAGGAGCTCGCGCGGCTCGGAGTCGGCGAGCATGCGGTGAGCGTCGAGGAGCTGAACGAGGCCTTCGCGGCCGTCGCGGCCGAGCGGCTCGCACCCGGCCTGGAGGCGCTCTCCGCCCGCGGTTGGACGCACCGGCCCGGGGCCTCCGACGAGCGGAGCATGCGGCTCGCGCTCGCGCTCGACGACCTCGTCCGCACGACGTCGTCGGTCGCCGTCACGGTCAATTGCCACTCGGACGTGTTGCGCTGGAACCCGGCAATCGGGATCACCGCGTGCCTCGGCGCCTCGCTCCTGACCGGCGACGGAGTCCCCGTCTCCTGCACGGGCGACCTGCCGACCGCGCTCGCCTGCGTGCTCGCGCAGCGCCTCTCCGGCCGGGCGCTCTACTGCGAGTTCTACACGCCGGAGCGCGAGACCGGCCTGATGCTGCTCGCGGCGGGCGGGGAGGGCGACCCGGCCTGGGCGGATCCGGCGCACCCGGTCGTGGTCGAGCCGAACCAGCACTACCCGGGCGACCACGGCGCCGGCGCAGGGCTCTCGTTCCGGCTCGAGCAGGGACCTGCAACCGCGCTCTCGCTCTCCCCCGCGGGTGACACGTGGCGGCTCGCCTGGGCGACGGGTGAGATCGTCGAGGCCCGCTACGACACCATGGGCGGGCCGAACGGCATGTTCCGCTTCGACTCCGGCTCGGCCTTCGCGGCCGGGGCGCGCTGGATCGCCTCCGGCGCCACGCACCACAACGCGCTCGCCCGGGGGCGCCTCGACGTCGAGATCCCCGTCCTCGCCCGGGCGCTCGGGATCGAGGAGGTGCGGGTGTGAGCCGTGTTCGCACCGTCGTCCCGATCTCGGTCCGCTACCCGGAGCCGAACGACAGCGGCGCCATCCGCCATCTCACCCTCTGCCGCGTCGAAGCCGACGACGGCACGGTCGGCTGGGGCGAGGCCGTCACCTCCTGGCCGGACGCCTGCCGTGCGACCGAGGCCATGATCGACGGCATCGGCGCCGAGCTCGTCGTCGGGCGCGACCCACTCGACAACGTCGAGATCTGGCGCTCGTGCCGGCGGCGGGCCTGGTGGTACGGCAACCGCGGCGGCATCTCGTCGTTCGCGCTCTCGGCGATCGACATCGCCCTCTGGGACCTGAAGGGGAAGCTGCTCGGCGTGCCGGTGACGCAGCTGCTCGGCGGCGCGTGTCACGAGCGCCTGCCCGCGATTGCGAGCACGCACCCCAGGCACGCGAGCCTGGAGGAGGAGGCCGACCGGCACGCGCGCTACGTGAACGAGCTCGGGTTCCGGGGCTGCAAGCTCGGCCTCGGCAAGAAGGGCGAGGCGCGTCTCGGCTCCGAGGTCGAGCGCGACGTGGAGCTCATGCGCCTCCTGCGCGAACGGATCGGGCCGGAGCCGCTGCTGATGTGGGACCGCGGCGTCAACACGCTCACGTGGGACGTCTCCTTCGCGCTGCGTCTCACCGCGGCGCTCGAGGAGCACGGCCTGACGTGGATGGAGGAGCCGTTCGAGCCGGGCGACCTCGACTCGTTCCGCCGGCTCAAGGCCTCCAGCCGGACGCTGATCGGGTCGGGGGAGCGGGAGTGGAATGTCGAGGGCTACCGGGCCTTCATCGACGCGCGCGTTGCCGACGTGATCGGCTTCGACCCCGGGCGGGCAGAGGGCATCACCGGCGGCCGGCGCGTGATCGAGCTCGTCGAGGAGGCCGACGTGTGGTTCAACGCGCACGCCTGGTCGAGCGCGATCGTGACGGCGGCGAGCCTCGCGCTGTCGCTGACGACGCCACGCGTCCTCGTCTTCGAGTTCAAGGCCGACGAGAACCCGATGCAGCACGAGCTCGTCGAGACGCCGATCGGCCAGAGCGGCGGCTGGGTGACGCCGCTCGGCGGCCCTGGCCTCGGGATCGAGGTCCGCGAGGACGTCGTCGAGAGGTACCGCTTCTAGTGGTCGCTCCCGGAGCGGACCACTAGCGTCACCGACCCGGCGGCGGGAGTCGCCGGCCCGGGCGCCGAGGCGCCCGGGCCGCGTCGCGGCCAGGTGAAGGAGGGTGCACCCGGCGGGCTCCGGAAACGATAGCGGGAACGGTTCCCAGATGCCTCGGTGTCGGTCTGACCAAGACCGCACCGTGCGTTGCGGCACGGTGTGCAGCACGTGCCTTCGTTGACACCGCCGGAGCCGCTCCGTACAGTGCGCTGGAACCGTTACCAAGACGACGTCTGGGGAGCACGTGGCCGAGCTCGACATCGATCGCAGGGCAGCCCCCCCCGCGAGTCTCACGATCGCCGAGGTCGAGACGGTGGCGATCCGGGTGCCCCTGGGCCAGACCTATCGCGGCAGCCGGTACAAGATGACCCACCGCTCGACGATCGTCACGCGCATCCACACCGAGCAGGGCATCGTCGGGGAGGCGTACTGCGGCGACGAGGACGCCGGCCTGCTCGAGATCGACGAGATCGTGCGCACGGAGATCGCCCCGAAGCTGGTCGGCGAGGACGCGATGCGCGTCGAGCGCTGCTGGGAGCTGGCACGCCCCGCGACGTTCGACATCTTGCGCGACCGCCGGCTCGGCCTGGTCGCGACCGCCAGCGTGGACGCTGCCATCTGGGATGCCGTCGGCAAGGCCCTCGGCCAGCCCCTGCATCGGCTCTGGGGAGGCTATCGCGACAGCCTCCCCGTGATCACGATCGGCGGCTACTACGGGAAGCAGGACATCGCCGACGAGGTGTCGGCGCTCCGCGAGCAGGGGCTCGCGGGGATGAAGTTCAAGGTGGGCGGGCTCACACCGGAGGAGGATGCGACCCGATTCCGCGCCGCCCGGGAGGCGGCGGGGCCGGACTTCGTGCTGTGTGCCGACGCCAACCAGGGGTGGACGCCGGCCGAGGCCGTGCGCTTCGCCCGCCTCGTCGAGGACCTCGACCTGCACTGGTTCGAGGAGCCTTGCATCTGGTCGAACGACCGCCGCGCGATGCGCGACGTCAGGTTCGGCGGCGGCGTGCGCGTGTGCGCCGGCCAGAGCGAGTTCTCCGCCGGCGGTTGCCGCGACCTGATGGTCGAGGGCGCAATCGACTTCTGCAACTTCGATTCCTCGTGGTCGGGCGGGGCGACGGAATGGCGCCGGGTGGCCGCGGCCGCGGTCGCGTTCGACGTGGCCATGGCGCACCACGAGGAGCCGCAGATCGCCTCTCACCTGCTGGCGTCGATCCCCCACGGGACGTTCCTCGAGGTCTTCAGCGCCGATCGCGACCCGATCTGGTGGAACCTCGTCGCCAACCGGCCGCCGATCGTCGACGGGCACCTGTCGCTCCCGGCAGGCCCGGGTCTCGGCTGGGAGCTCGACGGGGACTACATCGAGGCGCACCGGGTGCCACGGCGCGCATGAGCGCGCCGACGGGCAGGCCGGCCCTCGGCGCGGGTCTCGACGGGCAGGGCGTCATCGTGACCGGCGCCGTCGGCGGCATCGGCAGGGCGGTCGCGCAGGCGTTCGCGGAATCCGGTGCGCGCGTGGCCGCCGTCGACCTGTCTGAGGAGCGAACCCGTGCGTTCGCCGCATCGCTTCCCGGCGCGGGTCACGTGGGGATCGCCGCCGACCTCCAGCGCACCGAGCGCCTGGGCTTGCTGCTCGAGGAGGCGGAGGCCGCAGTCGGTCCCGTCGTCGCCCTCGCCCACCTCGCCGCCGTGCTCAGGCGCCGCCACGACATCCAGGAGATCGACGAGGCCGACTGGGACGCGCAGGTCGACGTCAACCTGAAGGCGACGTTCTTCCTCAACCGGGCCTTCGCCGAGCAGCTTCGCCGGGCCGGCCGTCACGGTGCGATCGTCAACCTCAGCTCGCAGGGGTGGTGGACGGGCGGGTTCGGCGGCTCGGTCGTCTACAACGCGACGAAGGGCGGCATCGTGACGATGACCCGGGGGCTGGCGCGAACCTATGCGCCCGCGGGAATCCGCGTCAACGCGGTCGCACCCGGGCTGATCGACACGGCGATGCTGCGCGACGGGCTCAGCGACGAGGCGCTCCAGCGCCTCGTCGAGCAGGTGCCGCTGGCCCGGCTGGCAGGCCCCGAGGAGGTCGCGCCGGCCGTGGTCTTCCTCTCCTCCGGGCATGCCTCCTACATCACCGGCGCAACGCTGAACATCAGCGGCGGGTGGCTGATGTACTGACGCCTC
>DAIOGR010000003.1:0-15486 GCA_036745155.1 Gaiella sp. | reverse complement strand
CATCACCGGCGCAACGCTGAACATCAGCGGCGGGTGGCTGATGTACTGACGCCTCGCCCGAGGCCCCTTTTTTGTCAGACCAAACGCTTGACACCGCCAGGCGAATGGGCTTGAATCGGCTGGAATCGTACCCAGGCTTCAGGTTCGGAAAGGGGTAGCGAAGTGGAAGAGTTCATGCAGGGGCTCAGTCGCCTGGAGCTCCTCAAGCGTGGCGCCGTCGGTGCGGCGGCGATCGGAGGGGCCGATGCGCTCCTCCGGAGCGGTTCGGCCGACGCGGCGACGCTCGCCCCGAAGCCTGGCGGCAAGCTGGTCGTCGGCATCGGCCAGGTGTTCGAGGACATCAACGTGCTCACCGCGTTCGGCTACCGCTGGGGCCAGCTGATGGCCTATGCGATGTACGACACGCTCGTGAAGTACGACAAGAGCGGCCGGGCGGTGCCGCTCCTCGCGAGGAGCTGGACGACCCCGGATCCGAAGACCACGATCGTCAAGATCCGCAAAGGGGTCAAGTTCCATAACGGAAACCCGATGCGGGTCGAGGACGTCGTCTGGAGCCTCAACCGCATCCACGATCCGGTCAAGCCTGCCTCGAACAACTTCCTCGCGCTCCCGAAGGACATCTGGGGCAAGGCGGTCAAGATCGACAACGAGACCTTCAGGATCACGACCAAGAAGCCGGCCCGCATGGTGGAGAGCTGGCGCTTCTGGTTCATCATGCCGGAGAACGCAGACGACCTGAATCTTGGCGAGCAGCCCATCGGCACGGGCCCGTTCCAGTACAAGAACTTCGTCAAGGGCGACCGGCTCGAGCTCGAGCGGTTCCCCGACTACTGGAACGGCAGCCGGCCGTACCTGAACGAGCTCACGTTCCGGTTCCTGGCCGACGAGTCGGCCCAGGTTGCGAACTTCCTCTCCGGCGACGTCGACTACCTGCACGACATCTCGGTCGCGACGCTGCCGCAGGTGCAGGGCAAGCGCAACTCGAAGCTGATCCCGTCGGGCCTCTTCTTCCAGTGGTGGCAGCCGCAGATGTACTTCGGGCCGCTGAAGGACGTGAAGGTGCGCCAGGCCCTGCAGTGGGCCTTCGACAAGAACACCGACAACAAGGTCGCGTGGGGTGGGCGCGCGAAGCCGACCTGGAACCCGTTCGAGACGAGCCCGTACTCGATCGGGAAGGCCTGGCCGGGCGGCGGGCCAGTGCCCACCTACGACCCCGACAAGGCCAAGAGCCTGCTCGCAGCGGCGGGAGCCTCGAACCTGAAGCTCAACATGATGATCCTGAAGGAGCCGGGCCCGTGGAAGCGCGAGGCGGAGGTGCTCCAGCAGGGCTTCAAGAAGGCCGGCATCAACGCGAACATCCAGGTGCTGCCGGCGACGCAGTGGTTCGACCGGCTCTACACGAAACGGAACCACGACGGGATTGCGGTCAACGCCGGCTCGCTCCCGTTCCCGTGGGCGTTGATCGCGAACTACATGATGAAGGCGACGCTGCTGAGTAACCCGCCGAAGTATCCGAAGCCCGCGATCCCGGCGCTCGAGGCGGCGTACAACACCGCGTTCTCGCCGAAGAACGAGGCGCAGTACAGCTCGGCGCTGAAGACGGTGCAGCGGCTCATGCTCACACAGGCGGCCGCGTTCCACACGATGATCGCCTCGAACCAGAACGTCGCTCCGAAGACGCTGATGGGCGTCGACTCGACCCTCATCGGCGACCAGCGATTCGACGGTGCGTACCTCGCCTAGGCACACGCCCCGACGGACCGGACCAAAGGCGGCGGGGGACTCGATGTCCCCCGCCGTCTTTGCCTGATGCGCTTCCTCACACCCCTCCTCTCGCTGATCGCGGTGCTCCTCGCGATCTCCGTCATCACCTACGCCATCGCGTCGGCGCTGCCCGGTGACGCCGCCGAGATCCGCGTCGGGAAGCGCGACGACCTCACCTTCGAGGCTCGTCAGCAGCTCGTCGACGCGGAACGGAAGCGCCTCGGCCTCGACAAGCCCCTGCCGGTGCAGTTCCAGATCTGGCTCACGAAGGCGGTGCAGGGCGACTTCGGCACACAGGAGGGAGGCGGGCCGGTCGGGCCCGCCGTCACGGAGAGGATCGTCCCGTCCCTCGAGCTCGCGCTTCTGACTCTCCTGATCTCGCTGCCGCTCGCCGCCCTCCTCGCCGTCCGGTCGGTGCGGCGCGGCAAACGTGTCTTCTCGGCGGTCGCCGGCCAGCTTGCCACGGTCGGGTTCGTGATTCCCCAGTTCTGGCTCGGGATCCTGCTCGTGATCTTGTTCGCCGTCCAGCTCGGATGGCTGCCGGCCGGCGGCTACGAGCCGTTCCGCGAGTTGCCCGTCGAGCACCTCAAGAGGCTGATCATGCCCCTCGTCACACTCGTGATCCCCACCACGGCGGTCTTCTTCCACTTCATGCGGCAAAGCCTGCGCGAGTCGCTGCAGACGCAGTACATCCGCACGGCTCGTGCCAAGGGCCTGACCGAGAGCTCGGTGCTCTACCGTCACGCCCTGCCGAACGCCCTCCTACCCTCCCTGACAGTGCTCGGCGTCCAGTTCGGCAGCCTGCTCGGCGGCGTCGTCGTCGTCGAGCGGATCTTCAACTGGCCCGGCATCGGCGGTCTCCTCATTTACTCCGTCGAGCGGCAGGACTTCAACACGCTGATCGCCTGCGTGATGGCGATTGCCGCCGCCTACGTCGTCATGTCGACCCTGATCGAGATCTCGTACCGGGCGGTCGACCCCAGGATCCGGCGAGGCTGACGGGATGAGCTGGCTGCGACACAACATCCGGCTGCAGATCGGGCTCCTGCTGCTCGCGCCGTTCATCCTCGCGGCGCTGTTCCCGGGGCTGATCGCGACGCACAGCCCGACCGACCTGCTCGACGCGCCCTTCGCATCTCCGTCGGGTGACCTGTGGCTGGGGACGGACGAGGTCGGGCGGGATACGTTCTCGCGGCTCGTCTACTCCGCCCGCACGGATCTGAAGATCAGCCTCGGGGCGACGTTCATCGCCACCTTCATCGGCGTCGGCATCGGCCTCCTGGCCGGCTACCGCGGGGGCGTCTTGAGCACGGTCACCCTGCGCCTGACTGACGTGATGCTCGCCTTCCCCTCGATCCTTCTTGCCCTCTTCCTCGTCGCCGTGATCGGCCCGAGTGATTACATCGTGATGCTGGCGCTGACGATTCTCTACATACCCGGCTTCATGCGGTTCGCGCGCGGCATGGCCATCAGCCTGCGCGAGCGCGCGTTCGTCGAGGCGAGCGTCATCTCCGGTGCCCGGCCGTTCTACGTGATGCGGAGACATCTCCTCCCCAACGCCATCGGGCCGCTCCTCGTCGGCGTCTCTCTGACCGCCGCCTACACGCTCCTTGCGGCCGCGACGCTGTCGTACCTCGGCCTCGGCACACCGCCGCCGGCACCGAGCTGGGGCAACATGCTGCAGGCCTCGTTCAACTACGTCTTCCAGGACTGGCAGTACGGGATCTGGCCGGGGCTCTGCATCGTGATCGTCGCGCTCGGGTACGTGCTCATCAGCGAGGGGATCGAGGTCGCGGTGCAGAGGAGCGGAAGCGCCGGGGCGTCGGCGGTCATCGACGCGCCGGGGAGCACGCCCATCACGGCTGGGAGCACGACCGGGGGGGCGTCCGCGTGAGCCGGGGTGCGACCGCAGGCACGGCCGAGCTAGGTGCAGCAGGCAGGGACGCCGTCCTCTCGATCGGCGAGCTCGTCGTCGAGTTCCCGCTCGAGCACCGCACCGTGCGCGCAGTCGACGGGCTCTCCTTCACCATTCACCCCGGCCAGAAGCTCGGCGTCGTCGGCGAGTCGGGTTCGGGCAAATCGACGGTGGCGATGGCCGTGCTCGGCCTGCTCGAGCCGCCGGGGAGGATCGGCGACGGCTCGATCAGGCTCGGCGGCCTGGAGCTGAACGGCGCGACCGACGACGTGCTCCGCACCGTCCGCGGGGGCCGGATCGCGATGATCTTCCAGGACGCGCTCGGCTCCCTCAACCCCGTCAAGACGATCGGCTACCAGCTCGTCGAGGCAATCCGGCTCCACACGGATGCGACGAAGACCGGAGCGGTCGACCGCGCCGTCGAGCTGCTGGCGGAGGTAGGCGTGCAGTCGCCGCGACAGCGGCTCGAGCAATACCCGCACGAGTTCTCCGGCGGCATGCGCCAGCGCGTCATGATCGCGATGGCGCTCGCCTCGAACCCCGAGCTGCTGATCGCCGACGAGCCGACGACGGCGCTCGACGTGACGACGCAGGCGAGCGTAATCGACCTTCTCCACCGCCTCTCCGACGAGCGGCAGATGGCCGTGATGCTGATCACGCACGACCTCGGGATCATCGCGAGCTTCGCCGAGGACGTGCTCGTCATGTACGCCGGCGCCCCGGTCGAGTTCGGCCCCGTGGACGAGGTGTTCGCGCGCGCGGGCCATCCGTACACGCAGGCGCTGATCGCCGCCGTGCCCCAGCTCGACGACGCGCGGGCGGAGAGCCTGCCGTCGATCCCGGGCGTGCTGCCCCGAGCCGACGCGATCCCGCCCGGCTGCAGGTTCGCTCCCCGCTGCCGACTTGCCGCGGACAGGGAGATCTGCCTCAGCGAGCGCCCGGCGTTCGACATGACCGATCCCCTCCGCAGGGTCTCCTGCCACTTCACGGACGAGTCGCGCGCCACAGCGGGCGTCATCCACCGGCAGGAGATCTCGCTCGGCCGGCCGTCCCTCGGCGAGACCCTGCTCGTCGTCGGCGACCTCGCCAAGGACTACCGCGCTCGTGGCGCGAGCGGCTCCCGCAAGCGCTGGCTCCGGGCGGTGGAGAGCGTCTCCTTCGAGATCAGGAGGGGCGAATCGCTCGGGCTGGTAGGTGAGTCGGGGTCGGGGAAATCCACCGTCGCCCGACTCCTGCTCGGTCTCACGCCGCGTACCCGTGGCGAGGTCGCCTTCGAGGGCCGCGCGCTGGAGGCATCGAGCGGCGGGATCGCGAAGGAGCAGCGGGGCCGGGTGCAGATGGTCTTCCAGGACCCCGGCGACTCGCTCGATCCGCTGATGACGATCGAGCAGATCATCGCCGAGCCGCTGCTGCTGCTGCACCGGCGTGAGGGCAAGAAGCATCGCGGCCGCGTCCCGGAGCTGCTCGAGCTCGTCGGCCTCGAAGCCGACTACGGCAGGCGCCGACCTCTGCAGCTGTCCGGCGGCCAGCGGCAGCGCGTCGCGATCGCGAGGGCCCTCGCCACCGATCCCGCCCTGATCGTCTGCGACGAGGCCGTGTCGTCCCTCGACGTCTCCGTGCGCGCGCAGATCCTGAACCTCCTGATGGACCTGCAGCGTCGGCTCGGGCTCTCCTACCTCTTCATCTCCCACGATCTCTCGACCGTTCGTCACGTCTGCGACCGCGTCGCAGTCATGTACGGCGGGCGATTCGTCGAGGTCGCCGACGCCGACCGGATCTTCTCGGCGCCGCAGCACCCCTACACGATGGCGCTGCTCTCGGCCGTGCCGATCGCCGACCCCGCGCGCGAGCGCGAGCGCGAGCGGATCCGGCTCCAGGGGGAGCTGCCCGACCTGACCGAGCCGGTGCCCGGCTGCATCTTTGCCTCGCGCTGCTGGAAGGCGCAGGAGCGCTGCACCAGCGAGCGTCCGGAGCTGACGGAACGGGCCGGGGCCGCGCACCTCAGCGCGTGCCACTTCCCGGAGAACGCCGGATGAGCCTCCGGTCGCAGATCGACGCGCAGGCCCTCCACGACGAGGCGTTCGCACGCGACCCGTTTCCCGTCTGGGAGCGCCTGCGGCACGAGGCGCCGCTCTTCCACGACACGGTCGACGACGTCTACCTGCTCACCCGCTACGACGACGTCGCCGCCGTCCTGCGCGACGACGTGAGCTACTCGACGTGGATCTACAAGACGTGGTTTGCCACCGTGATGGGCGACACGTTCGCGATGCACGACGGCGAGCGGCACGCCCGCGAGCGCGCCCGGGTCGCGCCGCACCTCGTCGGCGCGCCACTCGAGCGGCTGCTGCGGCCGGCCGTCGAGGCCGCCGCCACCTCCGTCGTCGCGGGCCTACCGGCGGAGGCCGACCTCGTCGGCCCGTTCACCTTCCGCCTGCCGGGGCTCGTGATGGCATCCCTGTTCTCGCTCGCCGGCGAGGACGCAGAGCGCTTCCTCCGCCTCGCCGGAGCCATCTCCTGGGGGCTCGTCGGCGGCGAGGCGGAGGTGGCCGCCGGTGTCGCGGCGCGGCAGGAGCTCGAGGCCTGGACGGCGGCGCGGCTCGAGCAGCGGCGGCGTGACGGGCACGCCCCGGACGACCTCCTGCAGTGGCTCGCCGAGCCGGATGCGAGCGGCGTCCTGCTCGACGACGACTACATCCGGACGAACGTGAACTTCCTCGCCGCCGCGGGGAGCTCGACCGTCGACTACGCGCTGCGCAACGTGCTCTGGGCGCTCCTTGCGCACCCCGAGGCGGCCACCGCGGTCGTCGGCGGAGACACCGACCTGCTCGACCGTGTCGTCACCGAGACGTTCCGCTACGCCCCGCCCGTGCCCTACGAGGGACGGATCACGACCGAGGAGGTCGAGTGGCACGGCGTCCCGGTGCCGAAGGGGTCGATCGTGCGCGTCTCCCTCGCCTCGGCCACGAACGACGAGACGGTGTTTGCGCAGCCGCGCCGCTTCGACCCCGGCCGCGCCGACCTCTGGCCCGGAGACTCGCGCGGCGGCATCCGGCGCGACGACGCTGCAAGCCACCTCGCCTTCGGCCTCGGCAGCCACTTCTGCGCCGGCTACAAGCTCTCGCGGCTGGAGGCGCGGGAAGGCCTGTTGCGCCTCTTCCGCGACCGCCGGCCCGTGCTCGCCGAGCCCCTGCCGGCGCTGCGGATTCACACCCACCACCTGACGATCCCGCAGCTGCGGGTCACCCTCGCCCCCGGAGGAGCATGATGACCGACTACCCGAAGTACCGCGCCCTTTGGCCCCCGTACCAGACCATCCCGTACGGGCCGGGGGAGGAGCCGCGGCCGACCCTGCTCAGGGCCTCGGAGCACCGCTTCGACGCATGGGCGCCGGCGCCGGGCAACGCGACGCCCTCCTGGACCTGGGTCTCGACCCCGCACATCAACTCGGGCGTCTTCGTCACCCCGGCCGGCGGCTGGTTCGATCCGGGTGATCATCCGAACCCGGAGCCGTACTACATCCTCAGCGGGACGCTGCACCTGTCGAACCCGGACACGTCGGATGTGGTGGAGCTGCGGCCGGGCGACGCTGCCAACATCCCGGCCTGGGCGAACCACCACGGGTTCAACTTCGGCGACGAGGACTGTTACATCGCCTGGTGGGTTCCCGGCGAGATGCACACCGATCTCTTCAAGCAGAAGATCGAGGACGACACGCTCTACGAGCTGGGCTGGTACGAGCGCCGCCCGGTCGTCCTGAACGGAGACCACGACCGCAACGAGGGCTTCCCCTCCCACCTCGACCAGGTCGACGCCTGGCCGTCGCCGGAGCCGAAGCACGACGTCGACATGATGAAGCTCGACCGCGCCGGCTGGCTGCATCTGATCACGGGCGACGAGCCGCGCCAGTCCTACCTGACCTCCTTCTTCTACTGCGACGCGAAGATCCGGGCGGGAGAGATGAAGCTCCCTGCACGGCGGGACACGAAGCCGGAGTCGGTGCCGTTCGAGAAGGTGATCCGCGTCACCGCCGGCACGCTCGTCATCTGCCTGACCGGCACGACAGACGTGCTCAGGGCCGAGGTGGGCGACGTCGTCTTCCTGCCCGCGAACGTCGAGCACAGCTTCCTCAGCGTCGGGCCGACGGGTGCGACCGCCGTCTTCGGCATGGCCAGGGTCAGCTAGGTGGAGCCCTACGACTACGACCGTTGGCGCGGCTACGAGGAGGCGCTGCCCTGGCACCACCGGCAGCCCTTCGACCTCGGCGTGGAGCAGGTCCCCTGCGTGATCCGCCGCGAGGACGCCGACTACTTCTCCTGGGCGCCGGAGCCGGGGAACAGCATGGCGACGTGGGTCTACGTCGGCACCCGCCGGCTCAACCAGGGCACCTTCTACGTCGAGCCGGGCCACTGGTTCGACGCCGGCAACCACCCGAACCCCGAGCCCTACTACGTGCTCCGTGGCTCGCTGCTGCTCTCGAACCCCGACACCTCCGACGTGATCGAGATCACGGCGGGGGACGCGGCCAACATCCCGGCGTTCGCCTTCCACCACGCGTGGAACGTCGGCACCGAGACGTGCGAGATCCTCTGGTGGGTCCCGGGCGAGATGCACACCGACGAGTTCAAGGAGGCGATCTCCACCAGGGAGCACGGGGAGTGGGCGTGGTATCCCCGGAGCGCGGTGATGCTCGAGGGCCCGCACGAGCGCAACGACGGCTTCCCGTCGCACCTCGACGATCTCGCGCGCTGGCCGGCGAAGCCGAGCACGAAGGTCGACGGCGTCGACATGGAGCATCTCCCGCCCTCGACCTGGCTGCGGCTGATGCGCGGACGCGATCCCCGCCTCACGATCCCCGTCTCGTTCTTCTACTGCGACGAGCAGATCCGCGTCGGGCAGATCCGCCTGCCGGCGGGGCGCGAGTCGGAGCCGGTCTCCGGCGACTACGAGGCGACGTTCTACGTCGAGACCGGGCGGCTCTCCGTCAACCTCACGGCCACGGGGCGCAGCCTGCTCGCCGGGCCCTCCGACGTCGTGTTCCTGCCGCCGGGCACGGTGCACACCCTCCAGGCGATCGGCGACGAGCCGGTCGTGACCCTCTTCGCGCAGGCGCTGGCCCCGTGAGCGCCAGGCTGCTCGAGATCACCCGTGGCGCCGCCGCCGCGCGGGGCCGAGCCGGTGCGGTGTGCCTACTCCCGGTCGGGTCATTGGAGCAGCACGGCGAGCATCTCCCGGTCGGGACAGACTCGCTCCTCGTCGAGGCGGTGGCGCTGCGCGCGGCGAAGGCCGCGAGCCGGGACGTCCTCGTGGCGCCGACCGTGTGGACGGGGCTGAGCCCGCACCACGTCCGGCTCGGGCTGACGGTGACCCTCGAGCCGGAGCTCGCACTGGCGCTGACCCGGTCGATCGTCGCGAGCCTGCGCGGCTGGTTCGACCGGGTCGTGATCGTCAACGGGCACGGCGGCAACCGCGGCTGGCTCGAGGCGCTCGGGCTCGTGGACGCGTGCCTGGTCGTGAACTACTGGGAGCTCGTCGATCCGGCGCTCCTGCGCGAGCTCTTCCCGGTCGATCTCGGCTCGATCGGGCATGCCGGCCAGGCGGAGACCTCGGCGATGCTCGCGGTGCTGCCCGCTCTGGTCGGCGAGACGTCCGGCCAGGGCTTCGAGCCGATCGAGCGCGAGAACGACGCCTTTCGCCTTCCGGACATGGGTGCGAGCGGCGTCCTCGGCGACCCGTCGGCCGCCGACGCCGCTGCCGGCGAGCGGTTCCTCGCCGAGGCCGTCACCGCGCTCGCGCACCTGCTCGACGCTCTTCCGCAACCGACGGCCAAGGAGGCCCACACATGACCACGTTCCGTGCCGGCGCCGCATCGCTGCCGCTCGAGCCTCCGCTCGGGCTCCCCATGGTCGGGTTCATCCGGCAGCCGTGGAACGCCAACGGCTACGGGCTGCCGCTCGAGGTCGGCGCCCTCGCCTTCGAGCGCGGCGACACGCGCGTCGTCCTCTGCGGGGTCGACATCGTCGGGATCGTCGAGCCCCAGATGGGCCCGCTGATCGAACGCGTGGCCGGTGCCACGGGTGCGTCGCCCGAGGGGATCCTGCTCAACTGGAGCCATACGCACCTCGCCCCTCCGGGCGGCGTCGCCAACGGCGCCGTCTACGGGGACGTGGACGACGATCTGGCCACTTCGATCACGTCGTTCTCGCGCGTCATCCACGACAAGATCGTCTCCGTCTGTCGCCTGGCGGTGGAGCGGCTCGAGCCCGCCGGGGTCGTCTGGGGCCAGGCCGACACCGAGCTCGCCGTCAACCGCCGAGAGCGCACGACCGGCGGCTACAACGGCGGCTCGATCCTCGGCTGGAACCCCGACGAGCTCGTCGACAATCAGGTCACCGTCCTGCAGGCGCGCCGGCCGGACGAGTCCGTGATCGCGACCCTCGTCGGCTTCGGGTGCCACCCGGTCACGACGGGCTACGACATGGACATCTACTCGGCGGACTTCCCCGGTCCGATGCGCGACGTGGTTCGGTCCGTGACGGGCGGCGAGTGCGTCTTCTTCCAGGGGTCGGGCGGCAACGTGCTGCCGAAGTTCGCGTTCACGGACACCGAGGACGAGGCCTACCGGATGGGGACGCGGCTCGGTCTTGCCGCGCTCGAGGCGGTCGCGGACCGCTACAGCCGGCCGGTCACGGTCCTCACCGAGGAGGAGGGGTCGGTGACGCCGATCACCCGCTACCGTCGCCGGCTGGAGGAGGCCGAGGCCCCTGCGCTCGCCGCCGTGAGCGAGATCGTCTCGATCCCGCTCATGCCCCATCCGCCGCTCGAGGAGATCGAGGCGATGCGGGAGGAGTACGACGAGGCACTTGCAGAGGCCCGTGCGTCCGGCGACCGCGGCCGCGTCAAGCTCGCCTGGTACCAGGCCTCCTGGGCGCGGCGGATCGAGTCCCAGCTACGCGATGGGACGGCGCCGACGGAGGTGCCGGGCCCGGTGCATGCCGTGCGGATCGGGGACGGCGTGATCGTGACCGGCCCGGGGGAGACGTTCACCGAGTACGGCATCGCGGTGAAGGAGCGCTCGCCCGGACAGCCGACGCTCTACGCGGGCTACACGAACGAGATCATCGGCTACCTGCCGACCGCGAACGAGTACCAGTACGGCGGCTACGAGGCCGGCTACGGCTACAAGAGCGTCGGCCTGCCGTCGCTCTTCGACCCGGGCGTCGAGCAGACGTTCGTGGAGACGGGCGTGCGGCTCGCGGAGCGCCTCTTCCCCGAGGTCGAGCCCTACGACGGCTCCGACGGATGGCTCGCCCGCGGTGAGCTTCCGCGCCTTCAACCGACCCCGCTCGAGCACCCGTCGCGCGCCGCCGAGGTGCCCGCGTGACAGCTGCGCGCATCGGGGTGATCGGGGCCGGCTTCTGGGCCTCCTACCAGTACCTGCCCCTCTTTCGCGACCATCCCGACGTGGAGCTCGTCGGCGCCGTGCGCAAGGACGAGCAGGGGCTCGACGCCTTCAGGGAGGAGTTCGGGCTCCAGATCGCCACGAGCTCGGTCGCCGAACTGCTCGACGCCGGGCTGGACGGCGTCGTCGTCTCGTCGCCGCACAACCTCCACCGGGAGCATGCGGTGGCGGCGCTCGCGGCCGGCGCCCATGTGCTCGTGGAGAAGCCGATGGCGATCACGCTCGCCGATGCCAGGGAGATCGCGGCGGCGGCCCAGTCGGCCGGCCGCACCGTCGGGGTCGCGCACGGCTGGAACTACCAGCGGCTCACGAACTGGGCCAAGGATCTGCTGCTCGCGGGCAGGCTCGGGCGGATCACCTCGGTGACCGGATACATGTCGAGCTGCCTGACCGACCTCTTCTCCGGCCGGTCGGGTTACGGGGTGCTCGACGTCGGCGGCTTCCCGGTCGAGGCGGAGGTGGACACCTGGGCGAAAGCCGACGCGGGCGGGGGGTACCTGTACGGGCAGCTGTGC
The DNA here is from genome assembly GCA_036745155.1 of Gaiella sp. GTDB lineage: Bacteria > Actinomycetota > Thermoleophilia > Gaiellales > Gaiellaceae > Gaiella. The sequence continues at coordinate 3,830 of DAIOGR010000003.1, read as the reverse complement.
CACCTCCTGGCACTGGGGCTGTGGCTCGTCCCGAACGAGCCGGAGGACGTGTTCGCGCGGGCGCACCTGCTCGGAAACGGCGTCGACCTCGACATCCAGGTTTCGGTCGCGCTCGAGGGTGGCGTCGTTGCGTCGTTCAGCGGGCAGGGCCACGAGCCGTGGGGCCGGCGGCACGCCTGCGATCTCCGCATCGCGGGAGAGAAGGGCGTGCTCATGCTCGACTACGACCGCACGCAGGCGCAGCTCCTCGTCGAAGGGGACGAGGCGATGAAGGAGCGGATGGAGTGGCTGACGCTCGAGCCCGACCCGCCGGCGGCGGAGCCCGACGCCGAGTACGACTGCGACGACGCGGCGCAATTCCTGATCGACACGTGCCTCGGGCGCGAGACCGTCAACCGCGCGCCGCTCGACCTCGGTGTGCGAACCGTTGCCGTGATGGACGCAGCGTGGCGGTCGGCCCACACGGGGGCCTCCGTCCGCATCGGGGACCTCTGAGCGGGTGACGGAGACCGTCTGCGCGCTCACCATGCCGGGGCTCGTCTTCGGGCCCGGCGCCTGCCGTGAGGCCGGGTGGCGCGCTGCTGCGCTCGAGATCACGCGGGCGCTGCTCGTCACCGACGCCTTCCTCGCCGAGCACGGCGTGCACGAGCCGGTCGCGGCCGTATGCGCCGAAGTGGGTGTCGAGGTCGTCGTCCACCTGATCCCGGTCGGCGAGCCGACCGAGTCGACGCTGGCGCGGGCGGGCACGGTCGCCCGCGAGGCGGGCGTCGACGGCGTGATCGGCCTCGGCGGCGGTTCGGCGCTCGACACGGCGAAGGTGGCTGCGCTCCTGGGCGCCCACGGCGGCGACGTGCGCGACTACGTGAACGCGCCGCTCGGCGGGGCCCTGGCGCCGCCCGGCCCGCTGCTGCCGCTGCTCGGCGTCCCGACCACGGCCGGGACGGGATCGGAGGTGACCGCGGTCGCGGTACTCGACCTGCCCCAGGAGAAGGTGAAGACCGGGATCGCGCATCCCCTTCTGCGCCCGCTCGCCGCCCTCTGCGACCCGGACCTGACGGCGGGCGTGCCCGCCGCGGTGACCGCCGCCACAGGGATCGACGCTCTTCTGCATGCGGCCGAGGCATTCACCGCGATTCCCCATACGAGCCGCGCCGCGCCCGCGACGCCGGCCGAGCGCCCGAACTACCAGGGCTCTCACCCGCTCGCGGACGTCTGGGTGAGCCACGCGATCGAGCTCGTCGGACGCTTCCTCGAGCGCGCTGTCACGGACGGCTCCGACCGGGAGGCGCGGGCCGGGATGATGCTCGCCGCGACCGCGGCCGGGATCGGCTTCGGCAACGCCGGGGTCCACGTGCCGCACGCATGCTCCTACCCGATCGCGGGGCTGAAACACGGGTGGAAGCCGCCCGGGTACCCGGGCGACGGGCGCTTCGTGCCGCACGGGATCGCTTGTGCGCTGACCGCGCCCGCTGCGTTCCGGCTCACCCACGCGGCCCTGCCGGAGCGGCACCGCGAGGCGGCGCGGCTGCTGACCGGGCGGGAACCGGACGCGGACGACCCGAATCCGCTCGGCGAGGCCGTTCGCAGGCTGATGGAGCGGATCGGGGTGCCGGCGCGGCTCGAGGAGGTCGGCTACGGCGCGGATGACGTGCCGGAGCTCGTCGCCGGAGCGGAGAAGCAGCAGCGCCTGCTCGCCTGCGCGCCGCTGCCGATCGACGGATCGCTCCTCGAGCGCGTCTTCCGGGACAGCCTGTGAGCGGCGAGCTTCTCGTCGGTGCAGCGCGTCATTCGCTCGAGCCGCCGCTCGGCCTGCCCGCCGTCGGCTTCGTGCGGCAGACGCACGACGTCACCGGCTACGGCCGCTTCGGCCTCGAGACGACGGCGATCGCCATCGAGCAGGACGACCGCCGTGCAGTCATCTGCGGCGTCGACATCGTCGGGATCGGCGAGCCGGAGATCACCCTGCTGCTCGATCGTGTCGCCGAGGCGACCGGTGCGGCGCCGGAGGCGATCCTGCTCAACTGGAACCACACCCACCTCGCGCCGATCGGCGGGGCGTGGGGCGGAGAGTGCGCAGGTCCGCCCGAGCCGGAGCGCGACGCCCGCATCCGGCGTTTCGCGGACGTCGTCCAGGACAAGGTCGTCTCCGTCTGCCGGCTCGCGTTCGACAGGCTCGCGCCTGCCCGGCCGATGTGGGGCGTGGGGTGCGCCGACATCGCGGTCAACCGTCGCGAGCGGACAGCCGAGGGAGAGACGATCCTGGGCTGGAACCCCGACGGGCTCGTTGACGACCGGATCACGTCCGTCCAGTTCCGCCGCCCCGACGAGAGCGTCGTCGCTACCGCGGTCGGCTTCGGCTGCCACCCCGTCACGACGGGCTACGACCTGCTCGTGTACTCGGCCGACTTCCCAGGCCCGCTGCGCGACCTCGTGCGCCGCACGACCGGCGGGGAGGTCGTCTACCTGCAGGGCGCGGGCGGCAACGTCCTTCCCAAGGTGGCCTTCACGGACTCGGAGGACGAGGCCGAGGCGATGGGCACGCGGCTGGCGATCGAGGCGCTGCACTCGCTGGCCGGACGCTACGCCTATCCGCGGCGCATGGCCTACCGCCCCGAGCGGTCGATCATGCAGATCTCGTCGTACCGGCGCGTGCCCGCCGAGGCCGGGCCGGTGGCGCTTGCGGCGACGATGCGACGGGTCAACTTCCCCCTCCTGCCGCATCCGAGCCTCGAGGAGGTGCGTGCGGTGCGCGAGGAGTGGGAGGCGAAGCTCGCCGAGGCGCAGGCGGCGGGTACCGGCACCGGGGGGCCCGCGCGCATCGCCTGGTGGCACCTCGCCTGGGCGCGCAAGACGGAGCAGGCGCTCCTCGACGGCTCTGCAGCGACGTCCCGCGAGGGCCGCATCCACGCGATCCGGATCGGCGACGGCGTGATCGTCTCCGGGCCCGGCGAGGTCTTCAGCGAGATCGGGATGGCGGTGAAGGAGCGCAGCCCGGGGCGGCCGACGCTGTATGCCGGCTTCACGAACGGGCTGATCGCGTACTTCGCGACTGCGGCCGAGTACGCCTACGGCGGCTACGAGGCCGACTACAGCTGTCGCGGGCACGGGAACCCGTCGCACGTCGCGCCCGAGTGCGAGCAGATCCTCGTGGAGACGGGGGTGCGCGCCGCCGAGAAGCTGTTCCCCGAGGCGGAGCCCTGGGACGCCGCGCGCGGGTGGACGGCCACGGGCGCGCTTCCCGACCCCCTGCCCCCGGATCGGCTCCCGCACCCTGGCCACGCCTGAGCGCTACAGCCCGCCGATCAGCTCCAGCGTCGCTTCGGCAGCCCGTCGCGCGGAGTCGGGGTGCAGGATGACCGGCATCCCCCAGGCCTGCGGGATCAGGTCGGGCACCGCGTAGCTCTCCTCGAGCGACCAGCCGCCTTCCGGGTAGTCCTCGGCGCGCGGGAGGTACCCGTAGAGTCCGTTCGAGTAGCCGAGCACGAAGGTGTCGGGGTGGGGCGACCGGGCGCGGATGTCGAGCCCCGTCTCGAAGAACACCTCCATGCTGAGCGCGCTCAGCACGATGTCGTTCACGCGGATCGCCTGCACGCGCAGCTCGTGCGTCGGGCGGCCGTCCTCGACCGTGGCCACCAGCTTCGCGGCCCAGTGCTCGTACTTCTGCGCCGCGCGGATCTCCCAGTCGAGCGCGCCGCCTGCGCGCCGTTCCTCGGCGAGCTGCCGCCAGTGCTCGTGGAGCTCCCGCGCGCGCTCGAGCGAGGGGAGCGTGTCGTAGTCGAGCGCGACGGTGGTCTCGAGGGCGGCGAGGTGGGTGCAGGTGTCGGTGGTGT
>DAIOGR010000002.1:40151-43788 GCA_036745155.1 Gaiella sp. | reverse complement strand
AGTCGGTCGCCTGCGCGATCGAGAACGCCGAGCTGAACGGGATCACGAACGCCGCCTTCTTCGCCGGTAACGTCTCGCTCGCCCTGGAAGAGCTGCACGAGCGGGCAGGCCCCCCGGACGTCGTCGTCGTCGACCCTCCGCGCGCCGGCCTCGCCGGCAAGGCGCTGCGCCGGATGGCACGCCTGCAGGCGCAACGGATCGTCTACGTCTCGTGTAACCCGACGACGCTCGCCTCCGACCTGAAAGCGCTCCGCGACGACTTCGGGTACGACCTCGTTCGCTGCCGTCCCGTCGACATGTTCCCGCACACGCCGCACATCGAGTCGGTCAACCTGCTCGAGCGGCGCCGCGACGCGGCCGTCACGTAGGCCCTTGGGGCGCCTCTCGAGGCGTCAGTCGCGTCCGGTTGCGCGCCTCGGCGCCCCACGCCGCGTCGAGAGTGTGGACGAGAAGTTACACCCTCGTTGCAAAGGGTGTCTCCCTCCGGGAGACACCCTGGGGGAGACACCCGTCAGCTCTCGACGCTCAGCCCATGCCGGCGCCACGCGCGCCACAGGAGGTCGGCGTTCGGGAGCAGGAACCCGAGCGAGACTGCCGGCAGCGCAGGGAGGCCGCCGATGTCGAAGGCGACGGTGACGATCACCGTCAGCGAGAGCATCCCGATCATGGCCGCCCAGGTCCAGCCGACCCGCAGCTCGAAACGCGCCGCGGTGGCGAGGAAGAGCGCGAAGAAGAGGAGGTCAGGGGGGCCGATGTTGGCCGACCCCTCCTCGCCTGGGAGCCGGAAGGCGTAGGACACCCGTTCGAACAGGCTCGGCTGCTCACTGACGATGTAGTCGGTCGGCCCGCGCCACACCGAGGCCGCGTCGACCCATGGGATCACGAGGGCGACGAGCACCACCCAGGACAGCGCCTCGAACAGCTGCAGAAACCAGAAGCCGGCCAGCGTCAGCGCCAGCAGCTTGGTGACGTTGAAGAGCGACCCCAGGCCGGCCAGTGCGAGCAGGACGGCGAGCACGCCGAGCGCGGCAGCGATCGCTACGACACCGCGCCAGCCGGCGAGCGGGAGCGCCAGCCAGGGGACGAGGAACGAGGCGGGGATCAGCAGGAGCGCGACGACCAAGACGTCCGGCCACTTGCCGACGTTCGGCAACACGCCGGCGCCGGCGGACCAGGCGACGAGCACGCCCAGCAACAGGCAGAGCGCCGCGGTGCGCCGACGATCCATCGCAGACCCTAGTAGGGCGGCTGCTCCGACCACCACGGCCCGAGCGCCTTGAAGGCCTGCCAGAACGCGGTCTTCGCGTCCCGCTCGTCGAGAGATGCGTCGATGTCCGGGGTCACGAGAGCGTCGATCGTCGGGGTGAAGCGCTGCGCCGACCCCGCTCTCGCGGGATCGAGCCGGTCGGCCAGTGGGAACGCGAGCGCGTCCACGAAGCCGACGGCCTGCTCGCCCATCACGACGAGCAATCTCGGCTGCACGATGTGGAGCTCGCGCGCCAGCCAGCCTGCAGCCCGCGCCAGCTCCTCCGGCTCGCGCTCCGTCCCGAACTTGAGGCAGTTCGTCCCGTAGACGCACGTCGGGTCGACCCCGAGCCGCTGCATCGACTTCAAGAGCGCGTTGCCGGAGCGTCCGAAGAACGCCACCCCTTCCGAGATCTCCGCCTGCTGCGGCGCGTGCTTGAGCAGGAAGACGTCCGCCAGCGGGTGCCCGGAGCCGAGCACGGGCACGTGCGTCTCGTCCGCAAGGGCGAGGAGCTCGTCGCCGAGCTCGTTGATCTCGCCGATCGCCTTACGGAGGTAGCGCTCGTAGATCTCGTCAGTGGGCACGGCAGCGGACATCGAGGCTCCACCAACTTCTGCCCTAGCGGACCTTCTCCTTGACCTGGGCGACCCATTTCAGCGACTGCAGGTACGCGAGCGACTTCGGGCGCCGCAGCACCTCGGCGCCGCGCAGGGCGAGCAGGAACTCCTCCGGGCCCTCGAAACGGCGCATGCGCAGCGCGCCCGTCCCGACCCCTTGCAGCACATGGGCGTCGGAGCCGGCCCCGGCCAGCAGCCCGTACTTGCGTTGGAAGCGGAGCGCCTCGTCGTTGTAGGCGTCGAAAAGGAGGCGGGCGTTGTAGACCTCCAGCACGTCGATCTCGGAGACATGGCGGTGCAGAGTGGCGGGCGCCGGGATCGCGTGCATGCGATCGAACGGGTGAGGCACGTAGACGATCCCCTCCTGCTCGCGGATCGCCGCCACCGTGTCGGCGAACGTCAGCCCACGCGGGATCTCCCGGTGCAGGAAGAGGCCGATCACCTCACCCTGGTTGTCGGTCTTCACCTCCTCGCCCGGGATCACCGTGAGCTCGCGTCGCCGAGCGAGCTCGAGCGTCTCCAGCGCGCCGCCGAGCACATTGTGGTCGGTCACCGCGATCGCGCCCAGCCCCTCCGCCTCGGCGTGGTCGATCAGGGCCTGCGGCTCGATCGAGCAGTCGTGCGACCAGCGCGTGTGCATGTGGAGATCGACCATGATCCAGTCGCGTCCGGCGAGCGGATCGCCTTCAGCGGCAGGCTGCCGGGCGCGCTGCCGCCGCCCGGCCATGGACAGGTAGATGCGCTCGAGCGCCTCGGCCACCCGCGCAAACGACTGCTGCTCGGCCCGCTTGCGGGCTTCGGCGCCGAGCCGTCCACGGAGCTCGTCGTCCTCGGCGAGCCGTGCCACCGCGGCCGCAGCGAGCTCCGGCTGATCCCCCATCCCGGGCGGGTCGGCGATCGCGCACCCGCTCGCCTCCGCCTCGAGGCGCAGCCGGGGGCTCCCGTTCGGCACCGGGACGAAGATGGCCGCCTCGGCGAGGAGCGCCGGGCGGGCCTCCCGCTTGACGAGCGAGCGGACGTGCGCGCGATCGCGCAGGGCACGCGGGATCGTCGTGCGCGCCGCCAGTGGTGTCGTGCGCACGAGCACGACCTCCCAGCCGGGGAGCCCGCGCAGCGCGCGGAGGACGACACGGCCAACGGAAGCATGGGGCGCCCCGGTCTCGACCGCGATCAGGCGACGTTTCGTCCCGGGGGCGAACCGGGCCGTGTCGACCCCCGGTGAGACCACCGTGTACTCGCCCGCGAAGCGCGTGGAGGCTGCTGCCGCGACCTCGTCGGACGTGGCGAGCAGCGCGTCGACACGGGCGAGCAGCTTCGCCCGCTGGTTCTTGCGAGGCGGGTAGGTGAGGCGCTCGGCGGAGAAGAACGTGCCGGCCGTGTTCGACTCGGCCTCGAGTAGCGCCGCATGCGAAAGGCTCGGCAACCCCGGCTCGAGCCCGTGCACGACGTCGAAGCGGCCGAGAGCGAGAGCGGCCGCGAGGTTGGCGCGCACGCCCACCGGAAGACCGACCCGGTCCGTCAGCGAGGCCGGAACCGCCGCCCCGACGGCCACCACGTCGCCGAGCTCTCCGCGTTGCAGCGACCGGCGTCCCTCCAGCAGGTCGGCCGCCCGCGAGGACGGGGCCAGCACCGTGACGGAGTGGCCGCGGTGCCGCAGCGCCGCCGAGACGCCGCGCACGTGGTCGTTCACCTCGTGCGGCTGCGACCAGGAGAACGGCGTGACGAGGCAGATCCGGAGGGCCATGGGGAGACAAGGAGTGTAGAGCCTGGCAGG
>DAIOGR010000002.1:0-40051 GCA_036745155.1 Gaiella sp. | reverse complement strand
TGACGAGGCAGATCCGGAGGGCCATGGGGAGACAAGGAGTGTAGAGCCTGGCAGGTGGCCGGCTGCGCGCGGCATCCAGATGAGTAGTTCCGTGGAACTACTCATCTAGAGTCGCGGCATGAGCGATGTCACCATTTCCGTGCGCCAGAACGGGCCTTTGAAAGTGACGGGGCCGATCACGATCGTCGACTTCGAGGGCGTCGCCTTCGAGCTTCCTCCCGGCACCTCCGTGGTGCTGTGCCGCTGCGGCCACTCGGGCAACAAGCCGTTCTGCGACGCAACCCACAAGCAGATCGGCTTCGAGGCCGTGGAAACGGCGCCGCGCGTGGCCTGAAAGCTCGAATCAGAGCTCTGGGCCGCGCCGGGCCGATTTCGTACGGGTTTCCCGCAGCGCCGATCGGCGGCACCCACGATGCGGCCCGTGTGACCGCGCCCGAGCGTGCGGTACGTGCCCATTCCCACAGCAGAGCGCGCTGCTCGGGCCAGGGTGGACCTCGACTCGCGCCCGATCCTCGTCTTCTGGGAGTCGACACGCGCCTGCCTGCTCGCCTGCCGGCACTGTCGCGCGGAGGCACAGGCTGCGCCGGTTCCCGGTGAGCTGACGACGGAGGAGTCGCTGCGGTTCATCGACTCGCTCGCCGCGTTCGAGCGACCGGCTCCGATCCTCGTGATCACGGGTGGGGACGCGCTCATGCGACACGACCTCGGTGAGCTCGTGGCTCATGCCCGTGAGGTCGGCGTGCCCGTCGCCCTGGCGCCGAGCGTGACACCGCTGCTCACGGACGAGCGTCTGGCGGAGCTCCGCCGGCTTGGTGTGAAGGTCGCCTCGCTCAGCCTCGACGGCGCCTCGGCCGCCACGCACGAGGGCATGCGCGGCGTGGAGGGCCACTTCGCCGAGACCCTCGACGCGCTGCGGCGCATGCGAGCCCTCGGGCTCGTCGTCCAGGTGAATACCGTGGTCACCGCGGAGAACGTCGCAGAGCTGCCGCAGGTCGCCCGGATCGTCCGGGACGGCGGCGCTTCCATCTGGGAGGTGTTCTTCCTCGTCAACGTCGGTCGCGGCACCTCCATGAGCGAGCTGGGCCCGGACGAGAACGAGGACGTGTGCCAGTTCCTCTACGACGCGTCGCGCTACGGCTTCATCGTGCGCACCGTCGAGGGCCCCATGTTCCGCCGTGTCGTCGCCTGGCGCGAAGAGGGGCGCGACGGGCCGGTGGGGGCGCTCTACACACGTCTCTCGGAAGGCTTGTTGAACGAGCTGGGCCCGCCGACGTCGGTGTCGAAGGCTCAGACCAAGGGCACCCGTGACGGACGCGGCATCGTGTTCGTCTCGTCCACCGGTGACGTCTACCCGGCAGGCTTCCTCCCTCTCGTGCTCGGGAACGTGAAGGAGCACGACATCGTCGAGCTCTACCGGGGGCACCCGCTCCTGCAGCAGATCAGGGCCGCCGCGTTCCACGGCAAGTGCGGCCGCTGCGAGTACCGGGAGCTCTGCGGCGGGTCGCGCTCCCGCGCGTATGCTGCCTCGGGGGATCCGCTCGCAGAGGATCCGGCCTGCGCCTTCGCTGTCGGTGCCTGAACGCTGGAGGGCCGCCTGCGGGCGGCCCTCCAGCGTTACGGGGAAGGCGTGCTACGCCTTCGCGGCAGCCTTCTTCTCGGGCTTGCGCGCATTCTGCTTGATGAACTTCTCCGTGTTCTCGTGCGCCTCGCTGTCGACGATCTGGATGGGCGGCGACTTCATCAGATAGCTGGACGGGCCCTCCAGCGCGCCGGCAATGCCGTTGTTGAGCGCGAGCTTCGCCATGCGGACGGCGTCGATCACGATTCCGGCCGAGTTCGGCGAGTCCCATACCTCGAGCTTCAGCTCCAGGTTGAGCGGCACGTCGCCGAAGGCCGAGCCCTCCATGCGGATGTACGCCCACTTGCGGTCGGTCAGCCACGGCACGTAGTCGGACGGGCCGACGTGCACGTTGCCCTCGCCGAGGTCGTAGTCGAGCATCGAGGTGACCGCGTTCGTCTTCGAGATCTTCTTCGACTCGAGGCGCTCGCGCTCCAGCATGTTGCTGAAGTCGGAGTTGCCACCGACGTTCAGCTGCATGGTGCGGTCGAGGTGGACGCCGCGCTCGCGGAAGAGGCTCGTCAGCACGCGGTGCGAGATCGTCGCGCCGACCTGCGACTTGATGTCGTCGCCGATGATGGGCACGCCGGCGTCCTGGAAGCGCTTCTGCCAGTAGTGCTCGCGGGCGATGAAGACGGGCATGCAGTTCACCATCGCGCACCCGGCCTCGAGGATCTGCTCCGCATACCACTTGGCCGCCATCTCGGAGCCGACCGGCAGGTAGTTGACGACGACGTCGGTGCCGGTCTCCTTGAGGATCCCGACGATGTCGGCCGTCTCGCCGGGGGCCTTCTCGACGATCTGCGAGAGGTACTTGCCGATACCGTCGTGCGTCATGCCGCGTGAGACGGTGATGCCCGTCTTGGGCACGTCGGCGAACTTGATCGTGTCGTTCGGGAACGCCCACATCGCCTCGGCGAGGTCGACGCCGACCTTGCCCTTGACGACGTCGAAGGCGGCCGTGAACTCGATGTCCGAGATGTGGTAGCCGCCGAGGTCGACGTGCATCAGGCCGGGGACGAACTCGTCGGCCTTCGCGTCCTTGTAGTACTCGACGCCCTGCAACAGTGAGTTGGCGCAGTTGCCGACGCCGATGATGGCGACGCGCACCTTGTCCTTCTGGCGCGCTTTCCCGTTCGCGGAGCCATTCGATTCGGCCATGGGTGTGTCCTTTCCGCGGCCGCCCCCGAAGGGAACCGACCTGCGTGCGTTGGATTCGAAGGGGATGCCCAGCCCGTCGGCGAGCGAGGCGAGGATGATGTCGTTCGTGTTGGAGCCGCGGCGGAACGCCTCGGCCTGGATCGCGTCCTTCAGTTCCGGCGGCATGCGCAGAAGGACGACGGGGCTCGAGCCGGGAAGCGGGCTCTTGCGGCCCGACGGGGTGTACGGGACGTGGAATGCGTCGGCGAGGATGCCGACGGCGACGTCGTTCAAGCTGGCGCCGCGTCGCGCGGTCTCGCGCACGACCGCCTCTTTCAGCGACGAGGGCGCTCTGACCAGAACGCTCTTTCTCAGAGAAGTGCTAGCAGACAAGTGCTAGCAGTATAGCGTTGACTGCGCCGGCCTCTTCGGGCAGGGAAGACGTCGGGGCGAGGTGGCCTCATTTCGCGGCTGCGCCGGCGCCCCCAGCCCGGCTATCCCTGCGGCCCTACGAGGTGGCGGCGAGCTCGCGCAGCTGCCGGCGCACGAACAGGATGCGCTGAATCACCGTGATCCAGGCTGTCGCGGCAAGCGCGTAGACCGGCCACTGCAGCCAGCCCCAGGGGGCCAGGCCGAGGCCGACGGAGATCAGCACCACCCGCTCGACGCGCGAGCCGAAGCCGATGTCGCCGCGCAGCCCGAGCGCTTCGGCCTTGGCCCGCGTGTAGCTGACGAGGAACGAGCCGATCACGGCCGCGAAGGTCGCCACGAGCGCCGTGTCGTTGCCCCGGCGGGCGAAGACGAGCCCGATCGCGGCCAGCATGGCCGCCTCGCCGAGCCGGTCGAAGGTCGAGTCGAGGAACGCTCCGAAGACGGTTCCCTTGCTCGCAGCCCGCGCGAGCGCGCCGTCGAGGATGTCGGCGACCGAGCCGATCACGAACAGCACGCCGCCGAGCCAGAAGAAGAGCTTCTCGCCGCGATCCTCGAAGCCGACGAGCACCGCCCCCACGAGGCAGAGGGTGACGCCGGCCACCGTCAGCATGTCCGGCGTCAGCTTCGTCCTGGCGACGCCGCGCATCGAGCGCTGCAGGATCTGGCGCGCGGCTTGCGTGTACTCCTGCTTGACACGGTCGAGCTCGCTGACGCGCGGCTCTCCCGAGGGAGCTTCGCTCACCCCTCGGCTACCGGGCGCCAGCGTGAGAAGACGCTGCGGCGGAAGAGGACGAGCCCGGTCGCGAGCGCCAGTCCGACGCCGGCGACGACGTCGAGCCAGTAGTGGTTACCGGTTCCCATCACGGAGAACCAGACCCACGCGGGCCAGAGCAGCCAGAGGATCCGCGCCACGAGCGACCTGCAAACGCCGAACATGACGATGCCGACGATGACGGCGTCCATCGAGTGGAGGCTCGGCATCGCCGCATAGGGATTGGAGGCGAGCGCGATCAGCCCGCTGTCGTGGCTCAGGGAGGCATGTTCTGCGAGCGTGTCGGCGAAGCCCCACTCGGGGAACATGCGGGGCGGCGCCGTGGGGACGAGGATGTAGCCGAGCAGCCCGAGCAGGTTCGCCCCGATCAGCCAGTTGCGGAAGCCTGCGAAGCGGTCGTGGTGCTCGAAGTAGACCCAGAGGAGCGTGATCCCCACCACGGCGAACTGCGAAAGCCAGTAGGTGTAGGACGTGGCCGTGACGAGGAGGCCCGACGAGTCGACGAGGCGCTGCAAGGTCGGCTCGAACAGGGCACCGACACGCTGCTCCGCCTCGATCACCCACAGCCCGTTCCAGAAGGCGGCTGCCACACTGCGGTCGGCGACGCCGCGCACCACCTGGTACACGACGTAGAAGCCCATCCAGAACGCGAACTGGAGCGCGAGATGCGTCCAGCCGCGTGGCAACTTCCGGCTCACCGATGCGGCATAGCTCGACACGCCGCTGCCATTCTATCGCTTCTGGCCGGTCAGTTCCCTTTCCGCGCATGGCTCTGGTAATCGACGAGTGCCCGCACGTATTGCGCCCGCTCGAACGCGCGCGGGTCGCCGCACGTCTCCTGGCTCATGCTGCCCTTGAGCTGCTCGATCGAGGCGTACTCGCGCTCTTCGACCCACTCGGAGACCCCGGCGGTGAGCTCGCGTAGCAGCCCCGGCCCCTCGCGGAGCAGGGCGGACGCCAGCATGACGACGTCCGCGCCCGCGAGCAGCAGCTTCAGCACGTCGTCCTTCGTCTGCACGCCGCTCGTCGCCGCCAGGCTGACGGGGACGCGGCCGCGCAGGATCGCGATCCAGCGCAGGGGCAGCCGCATCTCGTCATTCGTGGAGAGGTGCAGCTCGGGCCGTACCGTCATCGTCTCCAGGTCGATGTCGGGCTGCAGGAAGCGGTTGAAGAGGACGAGCCCCGCGGCGCCCGCGTCGGCGAGCCGGGAGGCGGTGTTCGCGAAGGCGGTGTAGTACGGACCGACCTTGACGGCGAGAGGCACGTCGAGCGCGCCGCGGACCTTGCTGACGAGCCGGAGCGTGCGATCCTCGACGCTGGCGGAGGAGGCGTAGCGATCCGTCTCGACCGCATAGACGTTGAGCTCGATCGCGTCGGCGCCCGCCTCCTGGAGCAGCTCTGCGTACCGCACCCAGCCACCCGGCGTGACCCCGTTGATCGATGCGATCACGGGGATCGAGAGCGCCTCCTTGGCGGCGGCCACGTGCTCCAGGTATGCGCCGGGCCCCGTGTTGTAGTCGTCCATCTCGGGGAAGTAGGTGAGTGCCTCGCCGAAGCTGTGCACGCCCTGCTCGAGCATGTCGTGCACGGTCGTCTCCTCGTGCTCGATCTGCTCCTCGAAGAGCGAGGGGAGGATGACCGCAGCCGCTCCCGCCTCTTCGAGCGCCTTCAGGCTGTCGAGCGTGCCGGTGAGCGGGGAGGCGGAGGCCACGAGCGGGCTCTTCAGCTGCAGCCCCAGGTAGGTGGTGCGCAGGTCGGGGCTCACGATTCCTCCTTGGTGTCCGTGTCGTCCGGGGTCTCGGCCGGCTCGTGCTGGACCTCGGCGAGCTGCTCGTACACGAGCCTGCGCTCGTCGACGTCGTGCTGTGCGAGCGCGCCCAGCCGCTCGGCCTCGGCGGGGCGCGAGCGGGCGAGCATCGAGAAGCGCGCCTCGTTGGCCGTGAAGGCCGACAGCGGCAGCTTCGGGGCGCTCGAGTCGAGCCGTAGCGGGTGCTCGCCGGCGTCGGTGTGCCGTGGGTCGTACCGCCACAGCGGCCAGTAGCCGGTGTCGACCGCGAGCTTCTGCTGCCGCATCCCCTTCTCCATGTCGATCCCGTGCGCGATGCAATGGCTGTAGGCGATCACGAGCGACGGGCCGGGCCACGCGTCGGCCTCGGCCAGCGCTTTCACCGCCTGCGGGTTGTCGGCTCCCATGGCGATCTGCGCGACGTAGACGTTCCCGTACGCGGATGCGATCAGGCCAAGGTCCTTCTTCCCGGTCTGCTTGCCCCCGGCCGCGAACTTGGCGACGGCCCCACGCGGGGTGGCCTTCGACGCCTGCCCGCCGGTATTCGAGTAGACCTCCGTGTCGAGCACGAGCACGTTGACGTCGCGGCCCGAGGCGAGCACGTGATCGAGGCCGCCGAAGCCGATGTCGTAGGCCCAGCCGTCGCCGCCGACGATCCACACGCTCTTGCGCACGAGCGTGTCGGCCAGCGTCTCGAGGCGGCGGGCGCGGAGGTCGTCGAGTCCGGCGAGCCGCGCGCGAAGCTCGAGGACACGCGCCCGCTGGGCGGCGATCCCCGCCTCGCTGGACTGGTCGGCGTCGAGCAAGGCAGTGGCGAGGTCGGGCGCGAGGGCGGCCGCGAGCGCGCGCGCCTGCTCCGACTGCGCGTCGAGCGCGAGCCGCATGCCGAGCCCGAACTCGGCATTGTCCTCGAAGAGCGAGTTCGACCAGGCGGGGCCACGGCCGTCCGAGTTCGCCGTCCACGGCGTCGTCGGCAGGTTGCCGCCGTAGATCGACGAGCAGCCCGTTGCGTTCGCGACGAGGATCCTGTCGCCCACGAGCTGCGTGAGCAGCTTGAGGTACGGGGTCTCGCCGCAGCCTTCGCAGGCACCGGAGAACTCGAACAGCGGCTCCAGCATCTGCGACCCCTTCACCGTCCCGGGCTCGACGAGCGTGCGATCCATCTCGGGGATGCCGAGGAAGAACGCGAAGCGCTCCCGCTCCACCTCCAGGTGGTCGTGCTTCGGCTCGAGGTTGATCGAGCGGTGCCCCACGGCCTCCTTGGCATGGGCAGGGCAGGTGTCGACGCAGATCCCGCAGCCCGTGCAGTCGTCGGGGGCGACCTGGATCGTCATCTTCATCCCGGGCAGGTGGCGGTCGCGCCAGTCCTTCGCGAGGAACCCGTCGGGGGCGCCGTCGAGCGCCTCGGGCGGGAAGACCTTCATCCGGATTGCGGCGTGTGGGCAGACGAGCGCGCACTTGGCGCAGTCGATGCAGATGGTCGGGTCCCAGATCGGGATCTCGTCTGCGATCGAGCGCTTCTCGTAGCGCGCGGTCCCGACCGGGAACGTCCCGTCGACCGGGAAGGCGCTGACCGGCAGCGTGTCTCCGCGACCCGCCAGCATCGTCGCCGTCACGCGCTGCACGAGCTCCGGGGCGGTGGCCGGCACGAGCACCCGCGCGACGCTCTCGCTCGACACGATCGCGGGTACCTCGACCTCGCGGAGCCCCGCGAGCGCCCGGTCGACCGCGGCCTCGTTACGGTCGAGCACCGCCTGGCCGCGCTTGCCGTACGAGCGCCGGATCGCCTCCTTGATGGCGGCGATCGCCTCGTCGAGGGGCAGCACGTTCGCCAGGGCGAAGAAGCAGGTCTGCAGCACCGTGTTGACCCGGCGCCCCAGGCCGGCCTCCTGCGCGACGCCCGAGGCGTCGACGACGAAGAGACGGAGTCGCTTCGCCACGATCTGCTCCTGGACCGCGGCCGGCAGCTGCGCCCAGACCTCGCGCGGCCCGTAGGGGGAGTTGAGCAGGAAGGTGGCGCCCTCGGCGGCGACGTCCAGCACGTCGATCTGCTCGAGCAGCCCGAACTGGTGGCAGGCCACGAAGCCGGCGCGGTCGACGAGGTACGAGGAGCGGATCGGCCGCGGGCCGAAACGGAGGTGCGAGACCGTTACCGAGCCCGACTTCTTGGAGTCGTAGACGAAGTAGCCCTGGGCGTGGTAGCGCGTGTGCTCGCCGATGATGGCGATCGAGTTCTTGTTCGCGCCGACGGTGCCGTCGGCGCCGAGCCCGTAGAAGACTGCGCGGACGACGTCGTCCGGCTCGGTGGAGAAGTCGCGGTCGACCGCGAGGGAGAGGTGGGTGACGTCGTCGGTGATGCCCACCGTGAAGCGGCGGCGCGGATCGTCGCGGGTCAGCTCACCGAGCACGGCGGCTGCCATCGCCGGGGTGAACTCCTTCGAGGCGAGCCCGTAGCGCCCGCCGATCACGAGCGGCACCTCGCCGCCGCGCTCGGCGAGGGCGGTGACGACATCCTGGAAGAGCGGCTCGCCGAGGGAGCCGGGCTCCTTGCAGCGGTCGAGCACCGCGACGCCGCGCACCGAGGCGGGGAGGGCCGACACGAACGCATCGGCCGCGAAAGGCCGGTACAGGCGCACGGTCACGAGCCCGACCTTCTCGCCCCGCGCGACGAGCGCCTCGACCGCCTCGGCGGCGGCGGTGCTGCCGGAGCCCATCATCACGATCACGCGCTCCGCGTCGGCTGCTCCCGCGTAGTCGAACAGGCGATAGCGCCGCCCGGTGCGTTCCGCGAGGGCGTTCATGCGTCGCTGGACGATCTCCGGCAGCTCCGCGTAGTAGGGGTTCGCGGCCTCGCGGGCCTGGAAGAAGACGTCCGGGTTCTGGGCCGTCCCGCGCAGCACCGGATGGTCGGGAGAGAGCGCCCGCTCTCTGTGGGCCGCGATCAGCGACTCGTCGAGCAGCGCCCGCAGGTCGTCCTCGTCGAGCCGGTCGATCGTGCTCAGCTCGTGCGAGGTGCGGAACCCGTCGAAGAAGTGCAGGAAGGGCACGCGCGACTCGAGCGTCGCCGCGTGCGCGACGAGCGCGAAGTCCTGTGCCTCCTGCACCGACGACGAGCAGAGCTGCGCGAACCCGGTCGTGCGGGCGGCCATCACGTCGGAGTGGTCGCCGAAGATCGAGAGCGCGTGCGTGGCCACGGCCCGGGCGGCGACGTGGATCACGGCCGGCGTGAGCTCGCCGGCGACCTTGAACATGTTCGGCAGCATCAGCAGCAGGCCCTGTGACGAGGTGAACGTCGTCGCGAGCGCGCCCGCCTGCAAGGCGCCGTGCACCGCGCCGGCCGCGCCGCCCTCGCTCTGCATCTCGATCACCTGCGGCACGGCGCCCCAGGCGTTCGGGACGCCGGCGGCCGACCACGCGTCCGAGAGCTCACCCATGGGCGAGGCAGGCGTGATCGGGTAGATGGCGATCACTTCGCTCGCGCGGTAGGCGACCCAGGCGGCAGCCTCGTTGCCGTCGATCGTCGCGCGCAGGACCATGCCTCGAGGATCGCGGCCCCCGTCCGGGCGAGCATCCGGGCTGCCGCGGAGCCCGTTACGGTGTTCCCGCACCGGGCTCGGCGTCAGCCGCCGATATACGACATCTCGATCCGCGGCAGTTTCCCCGTGCTTTGCGAGCGGATCTCCGAGTAACGGTCGGCGCGCGGCGCCCACAGGCGCCCGATCGTCTCCTGCAACGCCTCGTCGGGCGCGCCCGAGCGCACGAGCGCGCGCAGGTCGTGCCCCCTGGCCGCGAACAGGCACGTGTAGAGACGCCCTTCGGCGGAGATGCGGGCGCGTGTGCAGTCGCCGCAGAACGGCTGGGTCACCGAGGCGATCACCCCGATCTCGCCGGCGCCGTCCCGGTAGCGCCAGCGACGGGCGACCTCGCCGGGGTAGTTCGGGTCGGCCGGCTCGAGCGGGAGCTCGGCGTCGATCATGCCGACGATCTCGGCGGCGGGAACGACGTCGTCGAGCCGCCAGCCGTTCGTTGCTCCGACGTCCATGAACTCGATGAAGCGGAGGATGTGCCCCGAGCCGCGGAAGTGGCGGGCGAGCGCGAGCACCTCGCCGTCGTTGACGCCGCGCTTGACGACGGTGTTCACCTTGACGGAGAGGCCTGCTGCGGACGCCGCTGCGATGCCGTCGAGCACGCGGGAGACGGGGAACGCCACGTCGTTCATCACCCGGAACGTCGCGTCCTCGAGCGAGTCGAGGCTGACGGTGATCCGGCGGACGCCTGCGTCGGCGAGCAGCTGCGCCTTCTGCGGCAGCAGCGCTCCGTTCGTCGTCAGCGTCACGTCGAGGCCGCCGAGCGCGACGAGGCGCTCGATCAGCACCTCGAGGTCGCGGCGCAGCAGGGGCTCGCCGCCCGTGATGCGGATCTTCTCCACCCCGTGCGCGACGAACGCGCGCGCGAGGCGCTCCAGCTCCTCGAACGTGAGCAGCTCCTTGCGATCCATGAAGCGGTAGCCGCGTCCGAACACCTCCTTCGGCATGCAGTACACGCAACGGAAGTTGCACCGATCGGTGACCGAGATGCGCAGGTCTCGGAGCGGTCGACCCAGGGTGTCGGTGACGCCCATCGTTCGTGGAGCGTACCCGCCCGGGCCGTGCCAGTAGCCTGCGCGGATGCACGGGTCGCGCTCAGCGCCGCTCCTGGCGCTCGTCGCCGTCACCGCCGTCTGGGGCTACACGTTCGTGCCCGTCCAGGACGCCGTGGCGCTGTACCCGCTGTTCGCCTTCCTGGCGGTGCGGTTCGCCGTCTCCACGGCGGTGCTCGCGCCGTTCGCGCTGGCGCCGCTGCGCGAGCTCCCGCTCGGCGGCTTCCTCGCCGGTCTGGGCGCCGGCGTCCTGCTGGCGGCCGCCTACGGCCTCCAGACCGCGGGGCTCGAGCTGACGACCGTGTCCAGCACCGGGTTCATCACGGGCCTCTACGTCGTGCTGACGCCCGTGATCGCGCTGGCGCTGTTCCGCACACCGGTGCCGCCCGTCGCCTGGGCCGGGGTCGGCCTGTCGCTCGTGGGCCTGCTGCTCCTCAACGGCATCCCCGGAGGATCTGCGCTCGGGAATGCGCTCGTCCTCGGGAACGCCGTGGCGCAGTCGTTCCAGATCGCCGCGATGGAGCGGTTCGCGCCGCGCTACGACGCCCGGGCGCTCACGTTCCTGCAGATGGCCGTCTCGTGCGCGGGGTTCACGGCGATCGCTCTCACCCGTGGCGAGCTCTCGCTACCGGAGCAGGCCTCGGTGTGGTACGCCCTCGTCGTCACCGGCGTCTTCGCCGGTGCGCTCGGGTACCTGGTGGCAACGTGGGTGCAGGCTCGCACGACTGCGGCCCGGGCGGCGCTCGTGTTCACGCTCGAGGCTCCGTTCGCAGCGCTCTTCGGCGTCGTGCTCCTGAGCGAGCGGCTCGGCTGGATCGGCTGGGCCGGCTGCGGCGTCATGTTGGCGGGCATCCTCCTCGCCGAGCCTGCCGCTGCAGCGACCCTGCGCAGGCTCGCCGTCGCACGCGGAGCGCGGGCCTGATGGGTGCCGTCGCACTCGCCCTCTGCTCCGCCTTCCTGTTCGGAGCGATGACCGTGGCTCTGCGCCCGGCGCTCGCCCGCGGCGACGACCCGCTGCTCGGGGCGCTCCTCACCGTACTGTGCGCGCTCGGTGTCGCCTTCGCGACTGCGGCGCTGGTCGGTGACCTGGACGTCGCCGGCATGTGGCCTTTCCTGCTCGCAGGGGTGCTCGCGCCGGGGTTCTCGCAGGTGCTGTTCACGTTCGCCGTCCGCGACGCCGGCCCGTCGCGGACGTCGGCCGCGGTGGGGACGGCACCCCTGTTCGCGGTCGTGTTCGCGATCGTGCTGCTCGGCGAGCCGCTCGTCGCGGGGATCGTGGGCGGTGCCGTCCTGATCGTCGCCGGGGGCCTGTTGCTCGCGGGGGAGCGCGGGCGCCCCGCCCACGTGAAGGTGACCGGCCTCGTCCTCGCCGTCTGCGCAGCGGCCGTCTTCGCTCTGCGGGACACCCTGGTTCGCTGGCTGGCGGTGGACACGGCCGTCACGCCGCCGCTGGCAGCGCTCGCCACGATGGCCTCCGGCGCGCTCACGATCGTCCTCGTGATCCTGGTCTCACGCCGCCCGATCTCGCTGCGGCCGCTGCCCGCGTACGTCCCGGCGGGGGTTCTCTTCGGGCTGTCGTACGTGAGCCTGTTCGAGGCCTTCTACCTCGGGCGTCTCAGCGTCGTCTCGCCGCTCGTCGCGACGGAGTCGCTCTGGGGCGTCTCGTTGTCGGCGCTCTTCCTGCGCCGCCACGAGCTCGTCGGCCGGCGCCTCGTGGCGGGGGCGGCCCTCGTCGTGGCGGGCGGCGTGCTGATCGGCGCCACCCGCTAGAGATCTGATACTCTCACGCTTAGATTTATCTGAGTCTCCACGACTCAAGCAGCTGAGAGCCCCCAGGAAGGAGCACCACAGACATCATGGCGAAGACCATCGGCATCGACCTCGGCACGACCAACTCCTGCATGGCCGTGCTCGAAGGCGGCGAGCCCACCGTGATTCCGAACGCCGAGGGCGGTCGCACGACCCCGTCCGTCGTGGCGTTCACGAAGGACGGCCAGCGGCTCGTGGGGGCGCCCGCCCGGCGCCAGCAGGTGACGAACCCGCAGAACACGATCTCCTCGATCAAGCGCTTCATGGGGCGCAAGTGGGAGGAGGTCTCGGACGAGATGACGATCGTGCCCTACGAGGTCGTCCAGGGCGAGAACGGGGACGCGCGCGTGGTCGCCGACGAGCGTCAGTTCGCTCCGCCGGAGATCAGCGCGATGATCCTGCAGAAGCTGAAGACGGACGCCGAGGCGTTTCTCGGCGAGCCGATCACCGACGTCGTCGTGACCGTGCCCGCGTACTTCAACAACGCGCAGCGCGAGGCGACGAAGGACGCCGGCAAGATCGCCGGCCTCAACGTCGTCCGCATCATCAACGAGCCCACCGCAGCCGCGCTCGCCTACGGGCTGGACAAGGAGGGCGCCGACCAGACGATCCTCGTGTTCGACCTCGGCGGGGGCACCTTCGACGTGTCCGTGCTCGAGCTCGGCGACGGCGTCTTCGAGGTGAAGTCGACGAACGGCGACAACCACCTGGGCGGCGACAACTTCGACAAGGCGATCGTCGACTGGATGGCCGCCGAGTTCAAGAAGGACCAGGGCATCGACCTGTCCGCCGACAAGATGGCGCTGCAGCGGCTCTACGAGGCGGCCGAGAAGGCGAAGATCGAGCTGTCGTCGACGATGACGACCCAGATCAACCTCCCCTTCATCACGGCCACCGCCGAGGGCCCCAAGCACCTCGACCTGCAACTCACGCGCGCCCGGCTGGCGGAGCTCACGCATGCGCTGCTCGAGCGCACCGTCGGCCCGACCAAGCAGGCGCTCACCGACGCCGGCGTCGACGCCTCCGGCATCGACCACGTCGTGCTCGTCGGCGGGATGACCCGCATGCCCTCCGTCCAGGAGAAGGTCACCGAGCTGCTCGGCAAGGAGCCGCACAAGGGCGTCAACCCGGACGAGGTCGTCGCGATCGGCGCCGCCATCCAGGGCGGCGTGCTCAAGGGCGAGGTCAAGGACGTGCTCCTGCTCGACGTCACCCCCCTCTCGCTCGGGATCGAGACGAAGGGCGGCGTGATGACGAAGCTGATCGAGCGCAACACGACGATCCCGACCAAGAAGTCCGAGACGTTCACGACGGCCGAGGACAACCAGCCGTCGGTCGAGATCCACGTGCTCCAGGGCGAGTCGGAGATGGCCGCGTTCAACAAGACGCTCGGCAAGTTCCAGCTCGTCGGGATCGCGCCGGCGCCGCGGGGCATGCCGCAGATCGAGGTCTCGTTCGACATCGACGCGAACGGGATCATCCACGTCACCGCCAAGGACCTCGGCACCGGCAACGAGCAGCAGATCAAGATCGAGGGCGGCTCGGGCCTGTCGGAGGACGAGGTGCAGCGGCTGGTCAAGGAGGCCGAGTCGCACGCCGAGGAAGCGCATCGGCTGCGCGAGCTCGCCGACGCACGCAACATGGCGGAGACGCTGGCGTACCAGACCGAGAAGACGCTCGCCGAGCACCGCGCCAAGCTCGAGGAGGCGGACGCCGCGACGATCGAGGGGCGCATCATGGAGCTCCGTCAGGTGCTCGACGCCGCCGACGTGGAGGCGATTCGCTCCAAGACCCAGGCGCTGAACGAGGCGGCGCAGCCGCTCGCCCAGGCGATCTACGCCGACGCGCAGGCCGCGTCGGCCAAGCCCGGCAACGGCGGCGCAGAGACGCCGGGCGGCGACGAGGACGTCGAGGACGCCGACTACGAGGTGATCGACGAGGACGAGACGGCGAAGCGGTCATGAGCGAGGAGCACGCTGATCTCACGCGGGCTCCGGCCGCCGGCGGAGCGAGTGGCTCGGAGCCACTCGCTCCCGTCGCGACGGCCGACGCGCCCGAGCACGATGCGGCCGTCCTCGAGGACGATGCCGAGCAGGAGGCCGGCGAGATGCTCGAGCGGCTGGCCGCAGCCGAGGCGAAGCGCGACGAGTACCTCGCCGACCTGCAGCGGCTCGCCGCCGACTTCGACAACTACCGCAAGCGGGCGGTGCGCGAGCAGCAGGCCTTCGCGGCCCGAGCCCACGAGCGCCTGATCGCGAAGCTGTTGCCCGTGCTCGACGACCTCGAGCGCGCGCTCGACGCGGCCGAGCAGCACGAGCAGGCGAAGCTGATCGAGGGCGTGGAGCTGACGCGGGCAGCACTCGCGTCGACCCTCGCCTCCGAAGGGCTCGTCGAGATCGAGGCCGAGGGCGCTTTCGACCCTCACGCCCACGAGGCGCTGATGACCCAGCCGGTGGAAGGCGTCGAGCCGGGTCAGATCGTCCAGGTCGTGCAGAGGGGCTACCGCCTCGGCGACGTCGTGCTGCGGCCGGCCCGCGTGATCGTCGCGGCGGCAGAGGAGGGATAGCGATCACCGACCCTGCCGCACCCCTGGAGGCCCGGCATGCCTGATCCGTACCAGGTGCTCGGCGTGCCCAAGTCCGCGTCCGACGACGAGGTGAAGAAGGCGTACCGCAAGCTCGCGCGCCAGTATCACCCGGACCGCAACCCGGGCGACGCGGCCGCCGAGGAGCGGTTCAAGGAGGTCCAGGGCGCCTACGACATCCTCTCCGACGCCGACAAGCGGAAGCAGTACGACCAGTTCGGCGCCGCCGGGCCACGCGGCTCCGGCTTCCCGCCGGGCAGCGACGTCCGCTTCGAGAACGTCGACCTGTCCGACCTGCTCGGCCAGTTCGGCGGCCTCTTCGGTCGCGGGGCGGGCCGTCGGGCGCGGCCGCAGCCCGAGCGTGGAGCCGACCTCGAGTCGCACGTCCAGCTGTCCTTCGAGGACGCGCTCGCCGGTGCGCAGGTGCGCGTGCCCGTGGACGTCGAGTCTCCCTGCCACGTGTGTCACGGCACGGGCGCCGAGCCGGGCACGTCGCCGTTGACCTGCCCGGAGTGCGGCGGCTCCGGCACGACCTCCGACTCGCACGGGCTGTTCGCCTTCTCGCAGCCCTGCCCCCGCTGCCGCGGCAACGGCGTCATCGTCGAGAAGCCCTGCAAGGCGTGCCGCGGCGCCGGGCGCGAGCGCGTCACCAAGCGCTACGCCGTGAAGATCCCGCCGGGCGCCAAGAGCGGCACGAGGGTGCGGCTGAAGGGAAAGGGCGAGCCCGGGCGGAACGGCGGCCCGGCAGGCGACCTCTTCGTCGTCGTCACCGTGACGGCGTCGCCGCTCTACGAACGGCGTGGTGCGGACCTCGTGCTCGAGCTCCCCGTCACCTACCCCGAGGCGGCGCTCGGTGCGACCGTCGAGATCCCCACGCCGGACGGCCCGGTGGCGCTCAAGGTGCCGGCCGGCACCGAGACCGGCAAGCTCCTGCGCGTCAGGGGGCGGGGTGCGCCCAAGCTCCGCGGCGGCGGCAAGGGCGACCTCCTCGCCCGCGTGAAGGTGACGGTGCCGCAAAAGCTGACGAAGACGGAGAAGGAGGCACTCGAGGGCTACGACAGGGTGCTGCGGGAGCGTCCGCGTGAGCGCTTCGACAGGGCGGCGCGCGATGCCTGACCGACCCCGCTACATGATCAGCGTCGCCGCCGAGCTCGCCGGCATGCACCCACAAACGCTTCGCGCCTACGAGGCGAAGGGCCTGGTTCGCCCCGCCCGCACCCCCGGGGGCACGCGCCTCTACTCCGAGCGCGACGTCGAGCGGCTCCGCCTGATCCAGTCGCTGACCACCAAGCTCGGCCTCAACCTGGCCGGGGTCGAGCACGTGCTCCGCCTGGAAGACGAGCTGCAGCGCCTGCGCGCCCGCATGGCCCGGCTCGAGGCCGAGCTGCGCTCCGAGATCCACGAGACGCACAGGCACTACCGCCGCGAGGTGGTTCTCTACCGGCCGCAGCCTCCGGCGAGGAACCCGTAGGGGCAAGACGTGATTCGCCCGCCTTCCCAGGAGAGCAGATGGACTTCAACAAGCTGACGATCAAGTCCGGTGAGGCCGTCGCAGGCGCCCAGGAGCTCGCGCGCCGCGCCGGCAACCCGGAGCTGACGCGCGACCACCTCGTGGTGTCCCTGCTCGAGCAGGAGCTGCCGCGCACGCTGGTACAGCGCGCCGGATCATCCCCCGACGCGATCCGCGGCGAGGCGGAGAGCCGCCTGCGGGCGCTCCCCACCGTCTCCGGCGGCAACGTCCAGCCGCAGGCCGGAGCCGCATTCCGGAAGGCGCTGGACGACGCGTTCGAGGAGGCCCGCAGGCTCGACGACGAGTTCGTCTCGGTCGAGCACCTGCTGCTCGCCCTCGAGCTCGTGACCCGCGACGCGCTGCTGGGCGCGCTCAAGGACGTCCGTGGCGGCCAGCGCGTCACCTCGCAGGATCCCGAAGGCAGCTACCAGGCGCTGGAGAAGTACGGCCGCGACCTGACCGCGGCGGCCGAGGAGGGCAAGCTCGACCCCGTGATCGGACGAGACGAGGAGATCCGCCGGGTGATCCAGGTGCTCTCGCGCCGCACGAAGAACAACCCGGTGCTGATCGGCGAGCCCGGCGTCGGCAAGACCGCCATCGCCGAGGGGCTCGCGCAGCGCATCGTCGCCGGCGACGTGCCGGAAGGGCTGAAGGGCAAGCGTGTCTGGGCGCTCGACGTGGGCGCGCTGATCGCAGGCGCCAAGTACCGCGGCGAGTTCGAGGAGCGGCTCAAGGCGGTGCTGGCGGAGATCACGGCGGCGGAGGGGGAGATCGTCCTCTTCATCGACGAGCTCCACACGATCGTGGGCGCCGGCGCGGCGGAGGGCGCGGTGTCGGCGGGGAACCTGCTCAAGCCGATGCTCGCGCGCGGCGAGCTGCGGGCCGTCGGGGCGACCACGCTGGACGAGTACCGCAAGCACATCGAGAAGGACGCCGCACTGGAGCGCCGCTTCCAGCCGGTCCTCGTGGGTGAGCCCTCGGTAGGCGACACGATCGCGATCCTGCGCGGCCTGAAGGAGCGCTACGAGGCGCACCACGGCGTCCGCATCCGCGACGCGGCGCTGACGGCGGCGGCGGTGCTCTCCGAGCGCTACATCACCGACCGCTTCCTGCCCGACAAGGCGATCGACCTGGTCGACGAGGCCGCCTCGCGGCTGCGCATGGAGATCGACTCGTCACCGGTCGAGCTCGACGAGGCGGAGCGCCGGGTGATGCAGCTCGAGATCGAGCTCGCAGCCATGGCGAAGGAGACGCCCGAGGTGCGCGAGCCGGTCGAGCGGGAGCTCGCTGAGGCGAAGACGCGGCGCGACGAGCTGGCGGCCAGGTGGGCGGGCGAGAAGGACGTGCTCGACCGGGTCAAGGAGATCA
The DNA here is from genome assembly GCA_036745155.1 of Gaiella sp. Taxonomy (GTDB): domain Bacteria; phylum Actinomycetota; class Thermoleophilia; order Gaiellales; family Gaiellaceae; genus Gaiella. Next base: position 22,393 of record DAIOGR010000002.1, on the reverse strand, counting down.
CCAGGCAGATCGACGAGCTCCGCATGGAGGCGGAGCGCACCGAGCGGCACGGCGACCTGCAGCGCGTCGCCGAGATCCGCTACGGGCTGCTGCCCGCGCTCGAGCGGGAGCTCGCCGAGCGCGGTGAGGCTGTGCGCGCCACCGACCCGATGGTCAAGGAAGAGGTGGACGAGGACGACATCGCAGCCGTCGTCGCCTCCTGGACGAAGATCCCGGTGGACAGGCTGCTCGAGGGCGAGGTGCAGAAGCTCGTGCACATGGAAGAGCGCCTGCACCAGCGCGTCGTCGGCCAGGACGCCGCGATCGACGCGGTCTCGAACGCGCTCCGCCGGGCGCGCTCCGGCCTGCAGGACCCGAACCGCCCGATCGGCTCGTTCGTCTTCCTCGGCCCCACGGGCGTGGGGAAGACCGAGCTCGCGAAGGCGCTGGCGGAGTTCATGTTCGACGACGAGCGCGCGATCGTGCGGCTCGACATGTCCGAGTACATGGAGAAGCACACGGTCTCGCGGCTGCTCGGCGCCCCGCCGGGCTACATCGGCTACGACGAGGGCGGCCAGCTGACCGAAGCCGTGCGCCGGCGCCCGTACTGCGTGATCCTGCTCGACGAGATCGAGAAGGCCCACGCGGACGTCTTCAACGTGCTGCTGCAGCTGCTCGACGACGGTCGTCTGACCGACGGTCAGGGCCGCACGGTCGACTTCCGCAACACCGTCGTGATCATGACGTCGAACATCCGCTCGCAAGGGCAGCTGCTCGAGCACTTCCGGCCGGAGTTCGTCAACCGCATCGACGAGGTCGTCGTCTTCGAGGCGCTCACCCGCGAGCAGATCGGGAAGATCGTCGAGCTGCAGCTGGAGCGGCTGCGCGAGCGGCTGGCCGAGCGGAAGCTGGCGCTCGAGCTCTCCGACGAGGTGGTGGCGCTGATCGCGGAGGCGGGCTGGGATCCCGCCTATGGGGCCCGCCCCCTGAAGCGTGCGATTCAGCGGATGCTCGAGAACCCGCTGGCGCTCGAGCTGCTCGAGGGCCGCTTCGCGGAGGGCGACACGATCCAGGCCCGCCTCGAGGACGGCGCCATTCGCTTCCTGCTTGCCGTGCCCGCCTAGGAAGCACGGCGCCGCGGGCGCGGCGGCGCGCCTCCGAAGGCCAGCCACCCCCTGAAGCGCGACTGCCCGTACGCTTCGGCGATGCCACTCCTCGTCGCAGCGACCACGCTCGAGCTCTGCGGCACGGACGGGCTCGTGTGCGGGGTCGGCCCCGTCGAGGCCGCTGCGACCGTGGCCGCCGCGCTGCAGCGAGACCGGCCCGACGCCGTCGTGCACGTCGGCATCGCCGGGGGACGGGGGATCGCCCCCGGCAGCGTCGTGATCGGCGCCGAGGCCGTCTACTGCGATCTTGCTGCTGCGTTCCCCCTCGTGGATCGGGTGACTGCAGATCCGCGACTCGTCGACGCTGTGCGCCGTGCGCTCCCCGACTCACCGGTCGTCCAGATCGGGACGAGCGCCGCCGTGGGCGGGGCCGGTCACGACGTCCCCGTCGAGGCAATGGAGGGGTTCGGTGTGCTTCGTGCCGCCGCGCTCGCAGGGATTCCCGCGCTCGAGGTCAGGTCGATCTCGAACGAAGTCGGAGAGCGCGACCGCTCACTCTGGCGGATCGACGACGCCCTGGCAGCGCTCGAGGAGGCTCTCCCGGCGCTCGTCGCCGCGGTTGCCTCCGCGCTTCGAGCGCAGGCTTGCTGAGGCGCGCGGGTACCGTTCGGCCGATGTCGCGCCCCCGCTACCCGAAGAGCTCGGGCCCACTTCCCCCACCGCTCCCGCCTGCGACCCGGACCGTCGGGCAGCTCGTGGCCGAGACGATCAAGCTGTACGGCGCACACTGGCAGGCCGCCCTGCTGATCGGGCTGCCGGCCGCGCTTCTGAGCACAGCCGCCACGGGGTTCGACCGCTCGCAGACCCTCGAGATCGTGCCGTTCGCGGGCGCGGTGGCCGCCACGGCGTCGTTCGTCGGTGCCTGCGCCGTCGTGTCGGGAGTGCCCCTGCGGTCGCGCCACGCGCTGACCGCGTTCCTCGTCGGCGTCCTCGTCTGGGTGCCGTTCCCGTTCCTCGCCGCAGTGTTCGTGCTGCCGGGCCTCGCGTGGTTCGCCCTCGTCGGGCTGGCGGTGCCTGCCGCGCTCGTCGAGGGCCTCGGTGTCCGCGCGGCCTTGCGGCGGGGACTGGAGCTCGGACGCGCCGACTACGCCCACGCGCTCGGCGGCCTCGCGACGCTGACGATTCTCGTCTTCCTGACGCAGATCGCAGCGGCGCTGCTCCTGCAGAACTACGCCGACAACTCCGAGCGGGTGGCTGCGTTTCTCGCCGGTCTCGTGCTCTCGCCCGTGCTCTTCCTCGGTGGTGCGCTCCTCTACGGCGATCAGGTTGCGCGGGTCGGCGGCACCCGGGCCGAGCCCGCGACCACCGGCGTCGCCCCTCGCGGCGCGGCGGAGTAGGCTCTCCCCCGCAATCCGACTGGAGGACACATGCCGACCTACCTGATGCTGACGACGCTGACCGAGAAGGGCGTCCAGACGCTGAAGTCCAACCCCGGCCGCCTGCGGGAGGTCAACCACGACGTCGAGGAGTTGGGCGCCCGGGTGCTGCACCAGTGGGCCTCGCTCGGGGAGTACGACTTCGTCAACATCGTCGAGGCGCCCGACGACCTCACGATCGCCCGCGTCTCGGTCGCGCTCGGAGCGCGGGGGAGCGCGAAGATCGAGTCGTTGCCGCTCGTGAACGTCGACGACCTGCTCGCCTCGCTCGAAGGCTAGGCAGGCGGCTACCCCGCCCGGAGGAACGCGTCCAGCCGCTCGAGCGCCGCCTCGAGCGTGGCGCGCTCGGCCGCGTAGCAGAGGCGCACGGAGCCCTCGCCGCCGGCACCGAAGGCAACGCCGGGGGCGATCCCCACGCGCTGCTCGTGGAGCAGCCGCCGGCAGAACGCGAACGAGTCGCGCATGCCCTCGATGCGGGGGAACAGGTAGAAGGCGCCGTCCGGTACGGGCACGACCACACGAGGCATGGAGCGCAGCGCGTCGAGGCAAAGGTCGCGGCGGTCGCGCAGCGTCTCGACCATCTCCTGGAGCCATGGCTCCCCGGCCGAGAGGGCGGTCTCGGCGGCCTTCTGGGTGAAGCTCGCCGCGTGGGAGACGACGTACTCGTTCAGCTGGGCCGCCTTGACGCCGAGGTCGCGGCGGGCTACGAGCCAGCCGATGCGCCATCCCGTCATCGAGTAGGCCTTCGAGAAGGACTGCACGACGGTCACGCGGTCGTCCCGGGTCGCCTTGCGCAGGATCGAGGGAGCGGGCTCGCCCGGCGACCGGCCGTACCAGAGCCGCTCGTACACCTCGTCGGCAAGCAGCCAGAGCCCGTGCGCGCGACAGAGCTCGAGGAGACGTTCCTGATCGTCCTCGGTGGCGACCCAGCCGAGCGGGTTCGACGGTGACGTGTAGGCGAGCAGCCGCGTCCGCGGGGTGAGCGCCGCCTCCAGTGCTTGGAAGTCAATGGTGTAACGGTCTCCTACGAGGGGCTGGGCGATCTCGCGGGGGACACCGTTCGCGAGCGCCACGATCGCCGACCCGTTCGGCCAGGCGGGGGTCAGGATCAGCGCCTCGTCGCCGGGGTCGATCATGCAGCGGACCGCGAGATGAATCGCTTCCGTGCCCGAGGCGGTGATCACGATCTCGCCGGCCGGATCGAGCTCGACCCCGTGGAGGCGCTCGTACAGGGCGGCCAGCGCCGCCCGGAGCGACGGCAGGCCGGCGTTCTGGCTGTAGAAGGTGAAGCCGTCCGCGAGTGCCCGGGCGGCCGCGTCCTTGATGAAAGCGGGGGTCGGGATGTCCGACTCGCCGAAGTAGAGACGGAGCACGCCGTCCATCGACATCGCCTCCTCGGCGAGCTCGCGGATGCGCGAGTAGGCGACGCTCTCGGCCGAGTGCGCGAGCGCGGGGCGCCCGCCGCTGCTCATGCGGCGCGCAGCCGGAACCCGATCGGCTCCGGCTCGAGCGCGAGTGGGCTCACGGGCAGCCCGGGCTGCGGGTCGACGTTGAAGCCGCCGGGAGCGACGTCGTTCGGCGTGCCCGGGTGGAACAGCGAGGCGAGCAGCTGGATCTGGCCCCGGCCCACGCCCAGCTCGAACTGCCCGCCGCCGTACGCGCCGATCGCGTGGGCGGCGCAGTGCTCGTAGGCTGCGAAGAGGCGCTCGACCGAGCCGAAGCGCGACGGTTTCACGTTGACCGTGCGCGGCGGCCAGCGCAGCGCCTCGATGTCGGCGACGGAGTGGATGATCGCGTCCCAGGTGACGCGCTCCCGGTGCGGCTCGAGCACTGCTTCCGTCTCCGGTGTGAGCGCGGGGTCCTCGAGCCACGCGTCGGGCAGTCCGTCGACGACGCGCCGGTAGAGCCCGGGATCCGGTGGCGCGTCGACGCTCGTGCCGTGGTACTGGCCCTTGAAGTCGACCGAGTCGACGGCGCCGGTGGCGGCAAGCTCCGCGATCAGCTCCGCCGACCAGTCGGGTGTCGCGTCGAGCTTGAAGCGCAGGCCCGGGTAGAGGCCGAGCCACGCGCGGAGCCGTTCCGTCGTGGCGGGCTCGCCCAGGCGCATCGAGACGACGAAGGTGAGAGGGGCAGGCATCCGGCCGACGGCGTCGCCGAGCGACGCCCCGGCCTGCCGCAGAGCGAGGTCGAGCGCGGCGCTCTCGAACCCCCACCGGCGGTAGTCGAGGTAGGCGTGCTGCTCGGGCTCGTGGTCGAAGAGCGGCAGCGTGCCCAGGTGGTCGGAGAAGGTCTGCAGCGTCCAGCTCCCCGCGAGCGGGAGCACCGGGCCGAGGGCCTGCTGCAGGTCGTGCTCGTCGGCCGCGTAGGTGACGTCCTCGCCGATTCCTTCCTCGTCGGCGCCGCGCAGCCGGATCACGGTCGTCTTGCGGAGAAAGCCGCTCGAGACGTTCAGCTCGAGCCCGTCGAGCGTGTATTCCTCGACGGTGAGCGGGAGCTCGCGGACGGCGTCGTAGAGGCTCAAAGCAGCTCCTGCCACAACGCGGCGTGGGCGACTGCGATCTCCGCCGCGAGGCCTGCGTTGGCGACGATCAGGTCGCGGTTGACGCGGCGCGTCTCGCCGTCCGAGTGCTCGTGCAGGTACGACAGCACGAACGGCGTGACGCCCTGGCCGCTGATCCCGGCCTCCGTGGCGGCAGCCACGGCCGCCGCGATCAGCGTCTCGACCTCGATGCTCTCGGACGGGGGGCGCCCGACGAGCAGGGAGTTGCCGCCGAGCTGCCAGTGCGCGTCGGCGATGCGCGCGATCTCTTCCACGCTCTCCACGCGGGCGGACACGGGCGGGCCGCCCTCGGCCGCGTAGAAGAGCGGCATCGTGTCCGTGCGGAAGCCGAGCACCGGCACGCCGAGCGTCTCGAGCAACTCCATCGTGGCGGGCACGTCGAGCAGCGACTTCACGCCGGAGGAGGCGATCACCGCGGGTATGCGGGCGGCGGCACCGAGGTCGGCCGAGACGTCAGGCGGGGTGGGGAAGCCGCGGTGGACGCCGCCGAGCCCACCCGTGCCCATGAAGCGGATGCCGACGGCGGCGGCCGCCGCGAGCGTCCCGCCGACCGTCGTCGCACCGACCGCCTGCTGGACTGCGCAGGCGGCGAGGTCGCGCGGGCCGAGCTTGCGCGCACCCGGCGTGAACCGCTCCAGGGCGGCCGCCGGGAGCCCGACGTGGATGGTGCCGTCGAGGACGCCGATCGTGGCGGGTACCGCGCCTGCAGCGCGTACGGCGGCCTCGCTCGCAAGGCCGACCTCGACTCCGTCCGGCGCCGGGAAGCCGTGTGCGACGAGCGTCGTCTCGAGCGCGACAACAGCCTGCTCGTCCTCGAGCGCAGCGGCTACCTCCTCGCCGACGTGGATCAGGTCGAGCACGCGTCGAGCCTAGCGCAGCCCTCACCTCGCGAGCTGTCTCCGCGTGTGCTCAGCCCGCCCGGGCGAGCCCCAACCTCCCCCAGGGGCACCCCCGGTGCCCTGAAGACACGGTAGCGCTCAGATGGTGACGGGTTCGAGCCGAGTCTGCGCCGAGAGTGTTACGACGAGGTCGAACCCTTCGGCAAGCAGCGAGGAGCGCTGCCGGCCTCACCGTGTGACGACCGTCCCCGCAGGAAAGCGCTGCTCACGGCATCGATCCGGCGCGCCGAACGCACCGGGCCGCGGCCTCGAGGGCCAGGGTCGGGCCGCCCACGATCCAGCCCGCGGCGAGCGCGTCGCCGGCCCCGGTGGAGTCGACCACCTCCGTCACGGGGACAGCCGCCCGCTCGTCGCCGTCGAACGAGCAGCCGGCAGGGCCCCGCTTGAGGATCCACGTGGCGCCGGCGATCGGCCCGCCCACGATCGCGTCCTCGTCCTCGTTCGCGAACACGGTGTCGGGAGCAAGCCCTGCGAGGACTGCACGGAACGCGGGCGGCCCGAAGTCGCGGATCGCGCTCCAGGACGACAGGTCGATGCTCACGCGGGCTCCCTCTGCCCGCGCGAGCTCCACCGCCCGGACGGCGGCGAAACGCACCGGCTCGCGTAAGAGCGCGTAGCCGGAGACGTGGAGGTGGCTGCAGCCGGAAAGCCACGCAGGATCGAGCTCGTCTGGCCGGAAGGCGGTCGCAACGCCGCGATCCGAGCACATCGAACGGTCACCGTCTGCAGTGACGAGTGAGACGATCACCCCGTTGCCGTCAGGCTCGACCGGGCCCAGGAGCTCGACCCCGGACGCCGCGAGTCGGCTCGCTGCGAGCCGGCCGGCGTCGTCGTCCCCGCGCTTGCCGACGAACCTGGCCCGCCCACCGAGCTCGGCGATCCAGGCTGCGACGTTCGCCGCCTGGCCGCCGGGCCGAAGCACGATCCGCGAGGTGGCGTCCGCACCCGGCGCGAGCGGCTGACGGAGCCGCACGATCACGTCGAGCACGAGGTCGCCGAAACAGACTGCGATCATCGCCTAGGATCCTCGCATGGACGAGGCGAAGCAGCCGAGGAGACTCCGCTCGTACGTGATCGGCGGTGTGCTCGGCGCCTCCGCGGCTGTCGCCGCCGCGCGCCGCCGGCGTCCCCCTCGTCGGCGCCGCCAGGCAGCGACCGGGCTGGCAGCATTCGAGAGCGCCCCCTGCTACCGGGAATCGCTCGAGCGCGAGCGCAGCGACGGGCCGTAGCCGCGCAGTTCCCTGGCGGCGCGCTCCACCGTCTGCAGGTTCACGTCGGCGTCACCGATCCCGAGCGAGCGGCCGAGCAGGATGGCACGTCCGGCGAGCACCAGATAACGCTCGGCCGTGCCCACCGGCTCTTTCGTGCGGATGACGAGGAACGGCCCGAACGACCGGGTCACGAAGGCGTCGGCGGGGGTCGGGGCGGCCGCTCCGATCTCGAGTCGTGGCCGCGGGTTGTTCCGTCGGCTTGCGTCGAGGACCCAGACGCCCCGTCCGAGCGGCTGCTTCTGCCGCTGCAGCGTTCGTAGCGCGAGCCGGGCATCTGCACGCGGCAGCACGATGCGGGAGAACCCGGCGTTTCGCTCCCAGGCACCCAGGTAGAGGGGCTCGTAGCCGAACAGCAGGTCGTCGGGCCGGCTGGTCGCGGCGAGGTACGCCTCCGCCTCGGCGCGCGTAGCCTGTCGCTTGCCGGGCTCCCATTCGAACAGGGGAGCGGTGCGATGCCACGCCCAGCCGATCTCCGCCACCAGCAAACCTGCCACGGCGAGGGCGGCGAGCGGTGGCACACGGCGGGTCGTGCGCACGATGCCCGCCCCGGCCAGTGTCGCCAGGAAGGGAGCCGCGAAGATGAGGTGGCGCGACTCGGGCGAGGTCGAGCCGCCGAGCCGCGCGGCGAGGAAGGCCGCCGCCGGCAGGGCGACGACCGACAGGCACAGCACGCGGGCGTTGCGGTCGACCGCTGCCAGCCCGACGGCGGCCAGCAACAGCACGACGACGAGCACGGGCCACCAGCCGGCGCTGAAATCGCCTGCCGTGCGCCAGAGATACGTGGCGATCGCCCATGGCCCGCCGAGCTTCTGGCCGCCGCCACCGACGCCGACGTCGAACCGGCCTGCCAGTACGAGGTCGGTGAGCCAGAAGGGAATCCCGAGCAGGAGCACCGAGCCGAAGGCCGCGGCGCTGCCGCGAAGCCGGTCGCGTCGGGCGAGCAGGACGTACAGCGCCTGCGAGGCGAGCACGAGCGCACCGTAGGGATGGGCGGCGACGCACAGCAGGATTGCTGCGCCCCATGGCAGCCAGGTCCGGCCACCGCGCTCCAGGGCGCGAAGCAGTGCCAGGAACGAGGCCAGCGAGAGGAACAGGAAGACGCTGTACATGCGGCCGTAGACGCCGTGGAAGAGGAACACCCAGCTGCCGGCGAGCAGCACCGTGGCCGCGAGCGCCGCCCGCCGCCCGGCCAGGCGCACGGCCAGGAGCGCGACGAGTGGCAGGCTCGCCACGGCGAACACGGCGGAGAGGATGCGGAGTCCCCCGAGCCCGAAGCCGAGGTGGGCGACCCCCCACGCGAGAAGGAAATGAAGCGGTGCACCACCGCGCTCACGCGTGACGTGGTCGACGACGCCCCCGAGCGAGTCGCGCCCGACGAAGAGCGCCAGCGTCTCGTCCTCGTGCGGCGGCCACGCCATCAGCTGGTGCAGGAGGAACGCGGCGGCCACGGCCGCGGTCGCGGTCACGCCGATCCAGAGCCCGTACGGCAAGAGCAACGCTCTCGTCGAGAGGCTCTCGGCCCGTCCGAGCGGTGGTGCTTCAGCGCGCTGTGTCATCTCGATTCGGCCATATCTTCGCTGGTAGATTGGCGCCTCGATGCCGATCTACGAGTACCGTTGTCCGAACGGGCACACCTTCGAGGTGTTCCAGCGGATGAGCGACCCGCCGGTGAAGTCGTGCGAGACGTGCGGCAAAGGCCCCGTCGAGAAGGTGCTCTTTCCGGTGGCGGTGCATTTCAAGGGGTCGGGCTTCTACTCGACCGACTACGGCCGTGGCTCGCGCAAGTCGGTCAAGGACGGGGAGGGCGGCGGCTCGGACGACAAGAAGGAGCCGGCGAAGAAGGACACGGGGCCCACGGACAAGAAGGCCCCGGCGGCCGACTGACCGGGCGACGGACGAGCTCTCACAGCTCACGGTCGCCGACGACGCACCCCGGCGCATACGGTAGGCCTTTGGGCGGCCGTAGCGGAGCAGAGCGCCCGAGGAACATCGCCACCGTGGCGACATTGTCCTCGGAGCCGAAGATGACGGACTGGCCGTCGGCCCTCCCCGGCTCGCCGCCGAGACGGCAGTGGAGCGCCTTCTGCGAGTCCGCGCGAAAGTACGCCCAGCCGAGCTGGAGCACTTGCCCGGCCCCGAGATCGGTCGCGAGCGGCTTGACGACGTCGTCGCCGATGAACGGCAGCTTCGCTGCGCTGCGCACCGATGTGAGCTTGTCAGCTGTGGCCTGGATCACCTGCTGCTGGCGACGTGCGCGATCGAGGTCGGTCTCGGACGGATCCAGCCGGTTCTCGCGGATCCGCGCATAGATCAGGGCACGGTGGCCATCCAGGTGCTGACGCCCGCGCTCGAAGCGCCAGCCGTCCCATGCCCGGCAGCGTGCGTCGGTGGCGTAGGGGCAGTCGAAGCGGTTGGACAGGATCGAGCGGGGAACCGTCACATCCACGCCACCGACCGCGTCGATCAGCTCCTTGAACCGGTCGAAGTCGACGAAAGCGACGTGGTTGATGTCGATGCCGGTGAGCGCTTTCACGGTCTGCAGCGTCAGCGTCGGGCCCCCGGATTGGAACGCGGCATTGATCTTCGCCGTGCCGTAGCCGGGGATCTCCACGCGGAGGTCGCGGGGGATCGAGAGGTAGGCGATCCTGTGCGTTCGCGGATCGGTGCGCATGAGCATGATCGAGTCGGAACGGTTCGCTCCCTGTCGGCCGCTGGCGCTGCCCCCGTCCGTGCCGAGCACGAGAATGGTCGTCGGCGTCGAGGTGAGCATCCCGTCCTGGGCGGTCAGCTGTGCCTGAACCGACGTGGGCACCCGGTCGTTCGCGGCGGAGATCCCCCCAGCGAACGAGAGATAGCTGGCCACGAGCCAGGCGATCGCGAGGAGCAGCAGCAGCACGAGGGCCAGCGTGATCCGCCGGCCCCAGTGGCGCTCGCGTGGTGCGCGGGCCGGTCCGTCGCCGTCGGTTCTGGCCTGCGTCGGCGAGGTCTGGCGCTGCAGAGGGACCCTGCCCTTGGCCCGCCCGCCCTTGTAGACGCGGTAGGGCTTCTCTTGTTCGGGCATGCGGGCGGATATCGTAGCCGCGGCGTGCACGAAGATCGAGTCATCGGGGTGGACCTCGGCGGGACGAAGATCCTGGCCGGCGTGGTCGGCCGGGACGGCACGATTGGCCGCACGATCGAGATACCGACGCCGGACGGCCCCCAGGACGAGGTTCTCGCGGCTGTCGACCGGGTCGTCGAGGACCTGCTCGCCGACGGAGCGGCGGCGATCGGCTACGGCGTGCCGCTCAACATCGACCGTCGCACCGGCGTGGCTCTGCGCGCCACCAACCTGCCGTTGCTGCACGTTCACTTCCCGAATCGTGCGCGCGAGCGCTTCGATCTCCCCGCAGGGGTCGAGAACGACGCGAACGCGGCCGCACTGGCGGAATGGCGCCTGGGGGCGGGCCGCGGCACGACCGATCTCGTAATGCTGACCCTCGGAACGGGCGTGGGTGGGGGGATCGTGCTCGACAACCGGCTCTACCGTGGCTGGGCGGAGCTCGGTCACGTGGTTGTCGTCGCGGACGGCCCGCCCTGCCAGGGAAGCTGTCACGGGCGTGGGCATCTGGAGGCGGTTGCGTCCGGCCTGGCAGCGGACAGGGCTGCCTCCGAGCTCTACGGGCCGGGCGCCGATGCACCGGTGCTGGTCGACCGCGCCCAGGGAGGTGACGAGCGGGCGATCGCCGCGCTGGCGCGGATCGGGCATCTCCTCGGGCTCGCGATCGGCTCGCTCGCAAACGTCTTCGACCCCGACGTCGTCGTCGTCGGCGGCGGGTTCGGTGCGGCTGCCGGGGAGCTCGTGCTCGGCCCGGCGCTGGCGGCCGCTCGCCGCGAGGCGATTCAGCCCGCGGACGAGCAGCTGCGCCTGGTCGAGGCCGAGCTGGGCGACGAGGCCGGCCTGATCGGAGCCGCCCTGGTCGGGTTCGAGGCGCTCGACGGGACGAGGTGACCCGGCCCCCGATGCCGCTCGCCGTCTGCGCCACTCCGATCGGGAACCTCGAAGACGTGACATTGCGCGTGCTGGCCGAGCTTGCCGCGGCCGATGTCGTGCTGTGCGAGGACACGCGCCGGACGCGCATCCTGCTCGGCCGCCACGGCATCGACGCGCGAGTCGTCTCCTACCGCCAGCACAACGAGGCAGCGCGGGTGGCCGAGCTGTTGCCTCGACTCGCGGCCGGGGAGCGCATGGCTCTCGTCTCCGACGCGGGCCTGCCTGGCATCAACGACCCGGGCACGCGGATCGTCGTCGCGGCGGTCGCCGCGGGGGTGCCGGTGACGGTGCTGCCGGGGCCGTCCGCCGTGGAGACGGCGCTCGTGGCGAGCGGGCTTGCGGGTGATCAGTACCGGTTCGTCGGGTACCTGCCGCGCCGCGCCACGGAGCTCGGCGCACTCTGGAACGAGCTCGCGACATGGGCACACCCCGTGGTCGCCTTCGAGTCGCCGCGGAGGCTCGGCGCGTCGCTCGCCAGCCTGGCGGCCGTCGACCCCGGTCGGGCCGTCGTCGTGTGCCGTGAGCTGACGAAGGCATTCGAGGAAGTGCTGCACGGCACGGCGGCCGAGCTGGCCGAGCGATTCCGCGACGCCCCCAAGGGAGAGGTCACGCTCGTGCTCGGGCCCGCCACCGACGGACGCCCGGGTCAGGGTGCCGACGCGCCCGCCGCTGCCGTCGCGGATCTCGTGGCCGCGGGGACGCCGAGGCGCGTCGCCGTCGATGTCGTCGCACGCCTCACGGGCTCGCCGCGCAACGCGCTCTACCGCTCCTCTCTGTAGCCAGATTTGACAACGTCCGACCGGGTCGCTACCCTTCCGCCAGTCGGCTGTTGTCACAACTGACGACAACAATCCAGTCAGACCGCAAGCCAGGAGGGGTCGCCGTGCATCGTCTCGCGCTCGTGGTGTTCGTCATTGTCTCACTCGTCGCAGCTCCGTCCGCTGCGGCGTGGACGTGGCCTCTGGGAGGGCCTGTGTTGCGGCCGTACTCGGTCGGTCCCGATCCGTACGCTGCGGGACAGCATCGCGGTGTCGACGTCTCCGGCACGTCGGGGGAGCCGGCCCTGGCTCCCGCTGCGGGAACCGTCTCGTTCGCCGGCGTCGTGCCGACGCACGGCAAGACCGTCACCATCCAGACCGCCGACGGGTATGCGGTCTCGCTCACGCACCTTGGCGAGATCGGAGTCGCGAAGGGGGACGCGGTGGCCGAGGGCGAGCGGATCGGACAGGCCGGAGCGAGCGGCGACCTCGAGTGGCCGACGCCCTACGTGCACCTCGGAATCCGCGTCTCGCCGGCGGCCGACGGCTACGTCGATCCATCCACGTTGTTGCCGACGCGGGCAGTCCAGCCGCCGCCACCGTCGGGGCCCGTTGCCGCGCAGTCAGCAACGCCCGCACCGGTCACCGCTCCGCCCGGCGAGATACCGCAGCCCACAGCACCCGCTCTTCCGGAAGCCGCCGCGCCGGCAGCCGCTCCGGCGGCCGCCGCTCCGCTGCTGCAGGGAGTCTCGGTGACGCCGGAGCCACACGTGGACGCAGGGGACGCGCCCGTCGCGACCCCCACCGTTGCCGCCGCGGCGGGGTCGACCGCTCTCGTCACCCGTGCTCGCCCGATTGGTGCAGTACTGCCCCGCCGGGTGCCCACCCCTCTGGCCACAGCGGCTCGTAGCTCGGTGCCTGCGGGGGCGAGCGCATCTCACCTCAGCGGTGGATCCTCGGCCACGGCAGCGCGAACTCCGTCATCTGCACCCGTCGCAACGGGACCCGTGCCACCGACACGGTCTCTTCGCGTCGGGAGCTCCCGCCCCGCCTTTCGGCCGGCCGTCGTAACCGGCTCGCCGCCGCCTATGGTGCGGGCTACGGCGAGAGCGTCGCGCGACCGGACGTCGCTTGCGGCCGGGCACGAGGCTGTAGACGGTGAACGCCGCGCTGCGCCCCGGGTTGCGCATGCCCTCGCCGGCAGCAGCGTGACGGCAGCGCTCTCTCGCGACGTGCCCGGCGAGCTCGCCGTGACGGTTGCCGAGGCCCCGGTCGATCGCGACGGCATCGGCGCGGAGCACCGTTCCGTAGCGCTGCTGCCGACGGTCGCCGGCGTCACGGTTGCCGGTGGGGCGGCATTCGCCGTCGCCCTCGCTCTGCGGAGGCGTCGCAGGCCTGCTCGTATGATGACCGCCGATGTCCACGCCCCGGAAGATCCTCGTAGCAGTGGCATGGCCGTATGCGAACGGCCCGCGCCACATCGGTCATGTGGCGGGCTTCGGCGTCCCGTCCGACATCTTCGCCCGCTATCACCGGTTGCGCGGGAACGAGGTGCTCATGGTCAGCGGCACCGACGAGCACGGAACGCCGATTATGGTCGCAGCGGATCGCGAAGGCCTCTCTCCGCGTGAGCTCGTCGATCGCAACAGCGCGGTTATCCGTGAGGATCTCCGGCGTCTCGGCTTGTCCTACGACCTCTTCACGCGAACCACCACGGCCAACCATCATCGCGTCGTGCGGGACGTCTTCCGCACGCTCTGGGAGAAGGGCTTCATCACTGAGCAGACCGCTGTCGGCGCGTTCTCCGCCTCCACCGGCCAGACCCTGCCCGACCGATACGTCGAGGGGACGTGCCCGATCTGCGGCTTCGCCGACGCGCGCGGCGACCAGTGCGACAACTGCGGCAACCAGCTCGATCCCTCCGACCTGATTGAGCCGCGGTCGAAGATCGACGGGCAACCCCCCGTCTTCCGCGAGACGACGCACCTGTTCATCGACCTGCCCGCGTTCCGGGACCGCCTCAGCGCCTGGATCGGCGAACAACGACACTGGCGGCCGAACGTGCGCCGCTTCTCCCTCGAGCTGCTGAAGGAGGTACGCCCGCGGCCGGTCACCCGCGACCTCGACTGGGGCGTCCGGATCCCGGTACCAGGCTACGACGAGCTCGACGACAAGCGCATCTACGTGTGGTTCGACGCCGTGATCGGCTACCTGTCGGCGTCCGTCGAGTGGGCGGCGAACCGCGGCACGCCGGACGCCTGGCGCGACTGGTGGCAGAACCCCGAGGCAAGGCACTTCTACTTCATGGGGAAGGACAACATCGTCTTCCACAGCGTCATCTGGCCCAGCCAGCTGCTCGGCTACGGCGAAGGGGGAGAGGTCGGCTCCGGTCGGGGCACGCTCGAGCTCCCCTACGACATCGTCTCCAGCGAGTTCCTGACGATGGAGGGCAAGCAGTTCTCCACGAGCCGCAACGTCGTCATCTACGTCGGGGACTTCCTCGACCGCTACGACGCCGACCCGCTGCGCTTCTTCCTCACCGCCGCCGGCCCCGAGACGCAGGACAGCGACTTCACCTGGTCGGAGTTCGTGCGCCGCAACAACGACGAGCTCGTTGCGAACTGGGGCAACCTCGTCAACCGAGCGCTCACGAGTGCCTACAAGAACTTCGGCGTCGTCCCGCCTCCGGGGCCGCTCACCGACGAGGACGCGTCCGTGCTCACCGCCATCGAGGGCGGTTTCGAGACCGTCGGCGCCCAGATCGAGAGGGCGCGCTTCAAGGCGGCGCTGGGCGAGGCGATGCAGCTCGCAACGCGCGTCAACCAGTACGTCAGCGACCAGGCTCCCTGGGCCGTAATCAAGGAGGACCGCGAGCGCGCGGGCACGATCCTGTACGTCGCGCTTCGCTGCATCGACAACCTGAAGACGCTGTTCGCGCCGTTCCTGCCCTTCAGCTCGCAGGCCCTGCACGAGCTGCTCGGCCACGAGGGTCACCTCGCCGGCCCTCTGCTGCTCGAGGAGGTCGAGGAAGCGGACGGGGCGCGCCACACCGTCTTGACCGGCGACTACCGCAGCTGGTGCGGGCGCTGGCAGGCGGGGGAGCTTCCCGTCGGGCAGGCGCTCGCCGAGCCTCGCCCGTTGTTCCGCAAGCTCGATCCCGAGACCGTCGTCGCCGAGGAGCTCGCGCGCATGGAGCGCTCCGCTTCGGCGTGATCGACACGCACGCGCACCTCGACGCGTGCGAGGAGCCGGCGGCGGTTCTCGTCGGCCGCGCCCGCGCCGCCGGCGTCACCCGGATCGTCACGATCGGCACCGGCATCGAGTCTTGCCGGGCTGCGCTCGCCATCGCCGAGACGTGCGAGGGCGTCTTCGCGGCCCTCGGGATCGACCCGCATCAGGCTGCGTCTGCCGAGGCTGCGCGCGTCGAAGAGCTGCGCGACCTACTCGCGCACCCGGCCGCCGTGGCCGTCGGCGAGGCCGGGCTCGACGGGTTTCACGGCCACGCCACACTCGTCGAGCAGCGGCGCCTGCTCGACGCGCAGCTCGAGCTCGCCGACGAGCTCTCGCTGCCGGTCGTGATTCACAGCCGCGACGCGGAGACCGAGACGGCAGCCGCGCTCGCGCAGTTCGGTGGCACCGTCGTCCTGCACTGCTTCTCCTCGCCCGGCCTGTTCGAGACCGCGGTGGAGCGGGGCTACTACGTCTCCTTCGCCGGGAACGTCACGTTCCCGCGGGCCGATGAGCTGCGGGAGGCAGCGGCGCGCATCCCCACCGACCGCATTCTCGCCGAGACCGACAGCCCCTATCTCGCGCCCCAGCCGCTGCGAGGGAGGCGCAACGAGCCCGCCAACGTCATGCACACGCTCGGCGTGCTCGCGCTGGCCCGGCGAGAGCAGGCCGACGCGCTCGAGAGGACGATCGACCTGAACGCGACCCGCGCCTTCGGCCTGTCGCCCGACCGATGACGAGAGTCGCCCCCAAGAAGGCGCTCGGCCAGCACTTCCTCGTCGACCGGAACATCCTCGGCGTGATCGAGCGCCTCGCCGAGCTCGATCCGTCCGACGTCGTGCTCGAGATCGGGCCGGGGCTCGGTGTCCTGACGCGGCGCCTCGCCGATCGCGTAGCGCACGTCCACGCGATCGAGCTCGACCGCTCGCTCGAGCCCCACCTCGCCGAGCTCGCGGAACGCCCGAGCGTCGACCTCGTGTGGGGCGACGCGCTCCGCCTCGACCTCGGCTCCCTCGTGCCGGCTCCACGGAAGCTCGTCGCCAACCTGCCGTACAACATCGCCACCCCGATCGTTGCGGAGAGCCTCGACGGCCTCCCGACCATCGACCTCTGGTGCGTGATGGTGCAGCGGGAGGTGGCCGACCGCTTCTTCGCCCAGCCGTCGACGAAGGCGTACGGAGCCGTCTCCGTGCTGGTGCAGCTCGCGGCGCGGAGGACGGGGTTCCATCCCGTGTCGCGCACCGTCTTCCGGCCGCCGCCGAACGTCGAATCCGCTCTCGTCGCCTTCCGGCGTGTCGAGCTGCCCGACCGGTTCGCCGACGTCCGGCGGGTCGTGGAAGCGTGCTTTGGGCATCGGCGCAAGACGCTGGCGAACGCGCTCGCGCTCGCAGGTGTGGCCACGCGCGAGCAGGCCGTGGCGGCCCTCGCCACGATCGGGGTCGATGCGTCCGTGCGCGCAGAGGCGCTCGCGCCGCCCCTGTTCGTGGCTCTGGAGCAGGCACTGCGGTGAACCGCGCTCCGGCTCCCGCGAAGATCAACCTCGCCCTCGTCGTGGGCCCATCCCGCACGGACGGCAGGCACGAGGTCGTCACCGTGCTGCAACGCATCGACCTCGGCGACCGGGTCGCGATCGAGCCGGCCGACACGCTCAGGGTCGACGGGTTCGAGGACGAGATCGTCGGCACCGCTCTTCGCGCCCTCGCGGTGCATGCCGGAGTGGAACCGGCCTGGGCGGCCCGCATCTGGAAGTCGATTCCCGTGGCGGCGGGCCTGGGCGGCGGCAGCTCGGACGCAGCCACTGCCCTCAGGCTGGCCAACGACGCGCTGGGCTCGCCGCTCGCACCATCCGAGCTCGCAGAGCTGGCCGCCACCGTCGGAGCGGACGTGCCGTTCTTCCTTCGCCCCGGGCCCCAGCTCGGTAGCGGCGACGGCTCGACGCTGGCGCCGCTGCAGCTGCCGCAGGACTACTGGGTGGTGCTCGTGCTGCCTGCGGGCGCAGCGAAGCCGTCGACCCGGAGTGTCTACGAGAGGTTTGACGAGCGGCGCGGCGCAGACGGGTTCGACGAACGCCGCGCAACCCTCCTTGACACGCTGGCTCGCGTGCGCCGCGCGCGCGACCTCGCCGGCCTCCCGCCGAACGACCTCGCCGCCTCGCCGCTCGCTCTCGATCTCGTCGAGCACGGAGCCTTCCGGGCCGACGTCAGTGGCGCCGGCCCGGCCGTCTACGGCCTCTTCCACCATCGCCGTCATGCGGAAGCTGCAGCTCGCGCCTTCCGCACGGCCGGCCGCACCTGGGTGACATCGCCATGCTGGTACGGCTAGCCTCCCACAGACACTCTCTTCCCGAATCGATGGGGCGTGGCCAAGTGGTAAGGCAACGGGTTTTGGTCCCGTGATCCCAGGTTCGAATCCTGGCGCCCCAGCCAACGTGCCCACCATGCCCACCCCCTCCCTCGGAGCAGTCGTGATGGCCGCCGGCCTCGGCACGCGGATGCGCTCCGCGACGCCCAAGCACTTCCACCCGTTGCTGGGGCGACGGATGGTCGACTGGGTGCTCGAGGCGGCCCGGCCGCTCGGGCCCGCTCCGCTCGTCGTCGTCGCCTCACCCGACGCGGCCGAGCGCTTCGCGGGCGTCACCGTCGCCGTGCAGGAGCGCCCGCTCGGGACTGGTGATGCTGCCCGCGCCTCGCGGGAGGCGCTGGCCGGGGTAGACGAGGTGCTCGTCCTCTCCGGCGACACCCCGCTGCTGACGACGGCGCTCCTGGCGGAGCTCCTCGAGACCCATCGTCTGAAGGCGGCGGCGGCGACGGTGCTCTCCTTCGTGCCCGGCGACCTCCGCAGCTACGGCCGGGTCATCCGCGACGGCGACGGCGACCTCGAGGCGATCGTGGAGGCAGCGGACGCGACACCCGAGCAGCTCGCACTCGGAGAGGCGAACTCCTCCATCTACGTGTTCCGCGGCGACCTGCTCTGGCCCGCGCTCGACCGGCTCACTCCCGCCAACGCCCAGGGCGAGCTGTACCTCACCGACGCCGTGCGCGACCTCGTCGTAGGCGGCCATCGCGTCGCTGTCCACGTCGCAGCGGATCCTGCCGAGGCCGAGGGCGTGAACACGCGCGTCGAGCTGGCCGCCGCGGCCGCGGCGCTGCGCGACCGGGTCAACGAGGCGCACATGCTCGCCGGCGTGACGATCGACGATCCGGCGACCACCTGGATCGAGCCAACCGTGGTGGTAGAGCCCGACGCGACCGTCCGCCCCTTCACCGTCCTGCGCGGTTCCACCACGGTGGCGCCCGGAGCGGAGGTCGGCCCCCATGCGGTCGCCGTCGACGCACGGATCGGCGCCGGTGCCCTCGTGGGCCCGTTCTGTTACCTTCGCCCTGGAACCGTGCTCGGGCCGAACACCAAAGCCGGTACGTTCGTGGAGCTCAAGAACACGAGCCTCGCGGAGGGCGCCAAGGTCCCGCATCTGTCCTATATGGGCGATGCCGAGGTCGGCGAGCGCACGAACGTCGGCGCCGGCTCGATCACCGTCAACCTGCCTCATCGTAAGGGATCCGCCAAGCAGCCGACCCGGATCGGCAGTGACGTCAGGGTCGGGGTGGACACTGTGCTGGTTGCTCCGGTCACGATTGGCGACGATGCTTGGACTGCTGCGGGGACGGTCGTCACCGACGACGTCCCGGACAACGCTCTCGTCGGCTTCCCGCCGAGACAGACGATCAAGGAGGGAAGAGGTGGAAAGCGGGACGATTGAGCAGACGCTCCCCGGCCTCGGCGGGCCTGCGCTGGCGTCCGCGGTGACCGCCGGGCGCGCGATCGGGTTGACGCCGAACAAGCGGCTGCTGCTCGTCTCCGGCCGCTCCAACCCGGACCTTGCGCTCAAGATCGCCGAGCAGCTCGGCTGCGAGCTCGGCCCGGTGACGCTGAAGACGTTCGCGAACGGCGAGACGTATTGCCGCTACGAGGAGTCGATCCGCGGCGCTGACATGTTCATCGTGCAGACGGCGTCGATCCCGGTCGACCAGCACCTGATGGAGCTGCTGATCCTGGTCAACGCGGCCAAGCTCGCCTCGGCCAAGCGGATCACCGCCGTGATCCCCTGGTTCTTCTATTCGCGCCAGGACAAGAAGTCGAAGCCGCGCGAGCCGATCACCGCCAAGCTCGTCGCCGACCTGCTCCAGACCGCCGGTGCCGATCGCGTGCTCACCATGGATCTCCACGCCGGCCAGGTGCAGGGCTTCTTCCACATCCCCGTCGACCACATGACCGCCGTGCCGATGTTCGCCCAGTACGTTCGCGACCTGAACCTCGGCGAGGAGCTCGCGGCCGTCTCGCCCGACACCGGGCGGGCGAAGCTGGCGGGCAAGTTCGCCGAGATGATCGGCGGCGACCTCGTCATCCTCAACAAGGTGCGGCCTGCCCACAACGAGGCCAAGGTGACGACTGTGATCGGCGACGTGGAGGGCAAGGTGGCCGTGATGACCGACGACGTCGTCGACACGGCCGGCACGCTCGTCGCCGGCGCCGAGGCGCTCAAGAAGGCGGGCGCCGTGAAGGTGTACGCGTGCGCGACGCACGGGCTCTTCAACGGCCCCGCGCTCGACAGGATCGCCGGCAGCGAGATCGACCGCCTGATCGTCACCGACACGGTGCCCGTCGATCCCCTGCGGAAGCCCGACAACGTCGAGGTGCTCTCGATCGCGGGGATTCTCGCGGAGACGATCCAGAACGTCTTCTCGGACGACTCGGTCTCAGCCATCTTCGCCGGCGAGAACCAGCTCTTCTGAGGCCGGCGGCCCGGTCGGAGAACCGGGCCGCCGGGTTCGATCTCCTCGGTCGGGGGAGTCGGAACCGCGGAGTCAGACGTGCATGATCGCGTAGATCTTCCCGTGCATCGCCGCGGCGCTCCCTCCCTCGTCGGGGCACAGCAGGCAGGCCCAGCTGAAGACGCCGTAGGCGTGCGGCGTGAACGTGACGATCGTCCGTGTCGGCGTGTTTCCCCGTGCGGGATAGATGAGCGCGTTCACTCCGAGCCCGGGAACCGTGAGCGTGTGGAACGTGCTGGTGTAGTTGAAGACCGTGATGTGCACCGGCAGACCGGGCTCGGTGGCGAAGTTCACGGGTGCCACGTGCTCGCCGTGGGTCATGTGGCCCGCCGGATGAATCGCGATCGCGAACATCTGCGGTGGCATCACGCTGGGGCGCAGGCCCTGTGTTCCGGCCTGCGCCGACGCGTTGGGCGCTAGAGCGGCGGCCAGCGCCACGACGCCGGCCATGATGACGAGTATGCGTCGGGGTTGCATGGCTCTACCTAGCCTCCCTCGCTCGGGTTTGTGACACACGATACAAAGTAGGACTTCTATCGCGCATCGGCGTGCTCCCGGTTTTCGTGTCAGGGAATCCACTGATCTTGCGGCCGCCCCGTCTCGCTTCGTCCGTACTGCGCGGCCGCGCGCGGGCCGTTCGCTACAATCGGCCGCCGTGTCGGAAGACAGGATCACACTCGAGGTCAGGGAGCGCGGTGCCGCAGAGCTCGGCACGCGCAATGTGAAGCGCCTGCGCCGGCAGGGGCTGATCCCCGGCGTCCTCTACGGCAAGGTGACGAAGCCCTTCGTCGTCGGTGAGCGCGAGCTGCGCGCCGCGCTGACGGGCCCGTCAGGGCTGCACGCCATCGTCGATGTCGTGGTCGCGGGGCAGAAGACCCCGCATCACGCCGTGCTGAAGGACTACCAGCGCCATCCGGTGCGTGACACGATCACGCACGTCGACTTCCACGAGGTGCGCCTCGACCAGCCGATCCAGGCGACGGTGACGGTGCAACTCGTCGGCGAGGCGCCGGGCGCCAAGAGCGGCGGCGTCGTCCAGCAGGTGACGCGCGAGCTGCGGGTCGAGGCGCTGCCGGCCTCGATTCCCGAGTTCATCGAGATCGACCTGTCCGGGCTCGAGCTCGGCGACACCCTGCGCCTCGAAGCCGTGCCCCCGATCGACGGGGTCACGTTCCTCGACGACGCAGCCGAGACCGTGATCGCGAACTGCTCCGCCCCGCGCGGCCTCACCGAGGCCGAGGAGGCCGCCGACGAAGCCCTGGCCGCAGAGGCCGCCGCCGAGTCTGCCGCAGAGGCCGCCGAAGAGCCTGCAGCCGAGGAGTAGAGCTTGTCGCTCTTCCGTCGAGGCGAATCGGCCTCGACGCTCGATCTGCTCGTCGTCGGCCTTGGCAACCCGGGGCGCGAGTACGAGCGCGACCGCCACAACGTCGGCTTCATGGTCGTCGACGAGCTCGGCCGCCGGCACGACGCGACGTTCAAGTCGAAGTTCAGCGGGCGCATCGCGGAGGTCCGGCTCGACCGCCTCCGTCTCGCCCTGCTGAAGCCCGAGACGTACATGAACGAGTCGGGACGCGCCGTGCAGGCCGCAGCCCGCTTCTACAAGCTTCCCCCGGCGCAGCTGCTCGCCGTCAGCGACGAGGTCGACCTCGAGACCGGCCGGCTGCAGGTGCGCATGGGTGGCGGCCTCGCGGGTCACAACGGCCTCCGCTCGCTTGCCAGGCACCTCGGCACCCAGGACTTCCTGCGGCTCCGCGTCGGCGTCGGGCGGCCGGAGCGGGGCGACCCTCGCCCGGTGGCCGACTACGTGCTGTCCCCCTTTGCACCCACAGACGAGGTGGAGGCGATCGTGGCACGGTGTGCCGACGCGGTCGAGACGATTGCCCGCGACGGGCTCGAGGCAGCCCAGATGCGCTTCAACTGACGACACGCGCACGGCAAGTCCCGATCCGGGGTTTCGCGGATGACCCTGCCGAGCTCCCATGCCATGATTGGGTTGACACGGAGGGGCGGGATGGGTTCTCTTGCTGCCGGCACGAGATCTTCGCGGCGTCCATTGCGCCGCCTCGGTCTCGGGCTCTTCTTCGTCTCCGTCGCGTGCAATGCCGCGATCGCGATCTACGCGCTGCTCGCGCCGGGCTTCGGCGACACCGAGGGCCGGATCCTCGGCACGTCTCTCTACATCACTGCAGCGCTCCTGTTCGTGCTCGCCTGTGAGCCGGCGCTGGAGGGGCGCCTGCTAGGCCCAGTGCCACTCCTCTCGTCGGCCTGCGGGGTCACGGCCTTCGCGATGCTGA
>DAIOGR010000001.1:21659-49888 GCA_036745155.1 Gaiella sp. | reverse complement strand
ACGAGACCGTTCTGCACGGAGGCGAGCAGCTGACGTTTCGCGAGCTGGTGATGAGCTACACGACGCCGCAGGATCTTGTCGGCCTTCCCGCCTGTGCTGTTCGCGCCGGGTTCGACTCGCTCAGCATCCCGGTCGGGGTGCAGTTCACGGCAGCGCCCTGGCACGAGGACCGCTCATTACGAGCGGCGCAGGGGTTGTTCGACGCGACGCCTGAGGTGCAGTCGCGCCGGCCCACACTGTGACCCGATCTCGTTTCGCACCGTGCTCTGGGAGGTCGCCTGCGGGGCCGACCTGGCGATATATAGGCTATAACGAGGGTTAGGTAGGCGGGCACAGAGTCATGGAACCAGCTCCAAACGACACCATCCAGCGCGTCAGCTTGGTCGACAACGTCACCGAGCGGCTCCGGCACGACCTGTTGGCGGGGGAGATCAAGCCCGGCGAGCGGATCAAGGTCGCCGAGCTCGAAAAGCGGTTCGGGGTCAGCCATATTCCGATCCGCGAGGCCGTGCGCCGGCTCGAGACCGAAGGACTCATCGTTGCTCTGCCGCAGCGTGCCGCCGTCGCCGCCGGTGTCGACCTCGACGATCTGAGTGGGCTCTACGACCTTCGCCGGATCATCGAGTGCGAGGTGATCCGCCGCTCGGCCGACACGATGACGCCCGACCAGGTCGATGTGGTACGGGGCGCGCTCGAGGCGCTCGAGGCTGTCGCGAACGATCATGACTCTCCGCGCTTCTGGGATCTCCATCGTGATTTCCACTGGGCACTGCTCGAGCCCGGGGCGACCGCATGGATCGAGCGAGTGCTCGACCAGATCTGGCTGGCTTCCCAGCGATATGTCCGGCTGTTCGTCTCCAAGACGGTGGACGACGCGATGCGCGACCATCGCGCTCTGCTCACGTACTGCGAGAACGGCGACGGAGCGGGTGCTGCCGCGTTGCTCCGGCGGCATCTCGACCGCACGGAGCTTGCCGTGCGCCAGGCGTTCGTTCCCTCCGAAGTGACTGAGGGAAGAGGCTAGCCCTCATGCGCGCTGCGACCGTCTCCGAGTACCAGGCGCCGCCCGCCCTGGGCGACCGACAGGCGCCGCAGGCCACGGAGGGCAAGGCCGTCGTCGAGTTGCGCGCTGCGGCCCTGAACCCCGCCGACCTCGCGATCGCGTCCGGCTCATTCCCTGCTGGCAGCCCGCCCCTCCCGTACGTTCCCGGAATCGAAGGCGTAGGGACGATCGTCGAGTCTGGCCGCTTCGCACCCGGCACTCGGGTCTGGGCGTCGGGCCGCGGGCTCGGCGTCGCAACGGACGGCAGCTTCGCCGAGCAGTTCGTTGCATCGGACGACGTCCTCGTTGAGGTTCCGGCAGCGGCCGACGACCTCGTTGCCGCAGCGGTCGGGGTTGTCGGCCTTGCCGGTTGGCTGCCGCTTGCCTGGCTTGCACCGGTGCGCTCCGGCGAAACCGTGCTCGTGCTCGGTGCTACCGGCAACGTGGGCTCTGTCGCCGTCCAGGCGGCGAAGATCCTGGGGGCAGGACGTGTCGTCGCCGTCGGTCGTGATGCGGGTCGGCTCGCGCAGGCATGCGAGCGCGGGGCGGACGAGGCGGTCGAGCTCGGCGGGGACGACTTCCGCGAGCGACTGGCCGCTGCTGTCGGCGGCGCACCGCCGACTCTCGTGCTGGACACATTGTGGGGCCAGCCGCTCGAGGCGGCTGCCGCTGTTGCCGGGCCCGGCGCGCGGATCGTCCATGTCGGGCAAGCGGCAGGGGCGAACGCCACGATCGTCTCGGGTCTCGTCCGTGGCAAGCAACTCCAGATCCTCGGCTACTCGAACTTCGCCGTTCCTCTGGACGTGGTGGCGCAGGGGTACACGGATGTCGTCGAGCACGCCACCGCAGGTCGCATCAAGCTTGATGCGGAGGCTGTGCCGCTCGAGCAGGTCGCCGACGCCTGGGCGCGGCAGGTTGAGGGATCAGCCGGGAAGCTCGTTCTCGTTCCCTGAGGTCGCACTCGTTTCCGGACGCGCAAAGGAAACGCTATAACTTATAACCGTTCGAGTGCTTCCAAGGTCGGGGGTTCATGGCCGTTCAGCCGGTGATCATGCCGAAGCTCGGCGCGTATACCGAGGATGTCCTCCTCGCCGAGTGGCATGCGGAGGAAGGCGCCGAGATCGCAGCAGGCGCCATCGTGCTCGAGCTGGAGACGGACAAGACGACGGCCGAGGTCGCTGCCGAGACATCGGGGTGGCTCCATCGTCTCGTCCCCGCCGGGGAGAAGGTGCCGATCGGGACGAGCGTGGGGCTCGTCGCCGAGACCAGGGAGGAGTACGAGGAGCTCGCCGGCGCGCGGCAGCCCCACGTGACTCCCGCCGAGACTGCCAATCCGTTCCTCGGGTACGTCGGTCAGGGCGGCGGCGAGGCGATCGCCGAAGCGGTCCTCGCCCGCGGGAGTACGTCGCACGGCGCGTCCGTCTCCCCGTCGGGCGAGCGCCGCGCCGGGCCTCTCGTCTCGCCGCGCGCGCGCGCGCTCCTCGCGCGCCACGGACTCACCGTCGAAGCTGCCGGTGAGATCTCCGGGTCGGGATCCGGTGGACGCATCAACGACCGCGACGTGGCCGCATGGCTGGAGGCGCGGTCGATCCAGCCTGACGGCCCGGCCGTCCGGCCCGACGGACCGGCAGGGCGGCTCGCTCTGACGGTGCAACGGGTGATCCCGTTACGCGGCCGCCGCCGGACGATCGCCTCACGCATGGTGTCGAGCCTCCAGACGTCGGCGCAGTTGACCTCGGTGCTCGAGCTCGACGTCAAGCCGCTCGTCGAGCTGCGGTCCCGGCTCAACGAGCAGGGCGCGACGCCGCGGATCGGGATCACGTCCATCGTCGTGAAGCTCGTCGCGCAGGCACTCCGCGAGCACCCTTTGCTCAATGCGCGCGTGACCGAAACCGACATCGAGCTGCTCGCCGAGATCAATGTCGCGGTCGCCGTCGACACACTTGAGGGGCTCGTTGCCCCCGTTGTCACCGGCGCCGACAGGCTGTCGCTCGAAGAGATCAACGCCCGTATCACGGATCTTGCGGCGCGTGCGCGGGACGGAACGCTGACGCCCGACGACATGGACGGCGGGACGTTCACGGTGTCCAACGGCGGCATCCATCCTGTCGACATCACGACGGCGATCCTCAACCCACCTCAGAGCGGCATCCTCTGGATCGGCCGCATTCGCGATCGGCCCGTCGTCGTCGCCGACGGTGGTATCGCGGTCAGGCCCACTCTGCAGGCATGCCTCACCTTCGACCATCGCGCGATCGACGGCGGGCCGGCCGCCGCATTTCTCGCCACCTTCGAGGCGCTCGTCGCCCACCTGCCCCAGCTTCCGTCCTGATCGACCAGCAAGGAGACGCGATGGATATCGCTTCGGAGACGCTGCTCCACCTGTACAGGACGATGCTCGAGATACGGATCTTCGAGCAGCGGGTGGCGCGCGAGTTCCGTACCGGCGAGATCCCTGGGTTCGTGCACATGTACGTCGGCGAGGAGGCGGTCGCGGTGGGTGTCTGCGCTCACCTCGACGACGACGACTACGTGACGAGCACGCACCGCGGTCACGGGCACTGCATCGCCAAGGGCTGCGACCTCGACCGGATGATGGCGGAGATCTACGGCCGTCAGGACGGTCTCTGCAAAGGCCGCGGCGGCTCGATGCACATCGCGGACTTCTCTCGTGGGATGCTCGGCGCCAATGCGATCGTCGGGGGCGGCATCGCTCTCGCGACCGGCGCAGGGCTCGCAGCGAGCGTTCGGGGGAGTCGACAGGTCGCCGTCGCCTTCTTCGGGGATGGCGCCGCCAATCAGGGCGTCCTGCACGAGAGCCTCAATCTCGCGGCGATCTGGAAACTGCCGGTGATCTACGTCTGCGAGAACAACGGTTTCGCGGAGTCCACACCCGCGTCGTATTCGACGAGCGTCGTCGACGTAGCTTCCCGAGCCCCCGGGTACGGGATCCCCGGCGTCGTCGCCGACGGCGCCGATGTCCTTGGCGTCTACACCGCTGCCCGTACCGCCGTCGACCGCGCCCGCGCCGGCGAGGGGCCGACGCTGCTCGAGGTGAAGACGTACCGGTTCATGGGCCATTTCGAAGGCGACCCCGAGCGCTACCGCGACGACGAAGAGCGGACGGCGCTCCGAGACAGGGATGCGATCGCTGCCCTCCAGGCGCATCTCATCTCGGCGGGACACGCCACGGCGGACGTACTCGCTGTGGTGAGGGAGGAGATCGAAGCGGCCGTCTCCGCCGCGGTCGAGTTCGCGCGAGCAAGCCCGTTCCCCGATCCAGCTGACCTCGAGCAGTTCGTGTACCCCGAGCAGCCCGCTCGCGAGGAGGTGGCCTGATGGCCGTCACCGCGGAGCGCACCCTGTCGATGGTCAACGCCGTCGGCGAGGCAATGCGGCAAGCGATGGAGGCAGACCCCTCGGTGATCGTCATGGGTGAGGACGTCGCCGGCGGCGCCGGGCGGGGCGGGGCGAAGGAGAACTCGATGGGCGGCTCGTTCGGTGCCACCAAGAGCCTCTACCCGCTGTTTGGCGCGAACCGGGTACGCGACACGCCGATCTCGGAGGCAGGCTTCGTCGGGGCGGGCGTCGGCGCGGCCGCCGCCGGACTCCGGCCCGTCATCGACGCGATGTGGGCGGACTTCACTGGCCTTGCCTTCGACCAGATCTACAACCAGGCAGGGAAGATGTCGTACATGTTCGGCGGGCAGGTGCGGCTGCCCCTGACAATTCGCGTGGCCATGGGGTGCGGCCTCAGCGCCGCGGCGCAGCACTCGGGGACGCTCTACTCGATCTACACGCACCTTCCCGGGATCAAGGTGGTCGTCCCGTCGACGCCGTACGACGCCAAGGGGCTCCTGCTGGAGTCGATCTTCGACGACAGTCCCGTGATGTTCTTCGAGCACCTCAAGCTCTACGTCTCGCAGGGCCCTGTGCCCGCGGCGCCGTACCGGATACCGCTCGGGGTCGCGGAGATCCGCCGTCCGGGCAGCGACGTCACGGTCGTCGCGATCGCAGCGATGGTGGCACGGGCGCTCGAAGCGGCAGACGTGCTCGCCGCCAAGGGCGTCGACGTCGAGGTCATCGACCCGAGGACACTCTCGCCCCTCGACGAGGAGACGATCATCGGCTCGGTCGAGAAGACCGGGGCGCTTGTCGTCGTTGATGAGAGCCCGCCGCACTGCAGCGTCGCCTCGGAGATCGCCGCGGTCGTGTCGGAGAAGGCCTTCGACTTCCTCAACGCGCCGGTGCGTCGGGTGACCGCGCCGCACGCGCCTGTCCCCTTCACCCCGTCGCTGGAGAACGTCTACGCCCCGTCGGTGCAGGCGATCATCGACGCGGTGCACTCGACTGCCTGACGGCGAGAGCGTAGTCTTATAGGATATAGCGATGGAGTGGAAGGGAGGCGCGGATGACTGAGCAGCACCTCGTCGTCGGCTCCGTGGAGATGCATGTGGAGGTGGTGGGAGAGGGTGCGCCGGTCGTGCTCCTCCACGGCCTCGGCCTGTCCGGCGCTCTCTGGGGCCGTGTTCGCGATCACTTTGGCCCCGGTTACCAGCTCATCGTGCCCGACCTCCGAGCCGCTGGCGGCACGCGCGAGATCGAGCGCGAAGAGCTCTCGCTGGAGCGCTGGGCCGACGACCTCGTCGGGCTGCTGGACGCTCTGGGCGTCGAGCACCCCGTACTCGTGGGTCACTCGCTCGGAGCGAGCATCGCTCTCAAGGTTGCGCTCGAGTACCCGGCCAAGGTACGCGCGCTCGCGCTCATCGGCGCCGACGCGACGCTCTCCAACCTCGCGCCGCGCATGCTCGCCTCCGCCGAGCGCATCGAGAGCATGGGAATGGAGAAGTGGGTGGCGGAGTTCTGGTCGAAGAACCCGCCGTTCTCCTCCAGGTCGCTCGAGCGCGAGCCGGCGATACTTGCCGAGTACCGCGACCTCGTGTTGGCCAACGACCCGCTCGACTACGTGCGGCAGTGCCGGGCGATCGCGGTTGCCGAGGACCTCTCCGGCAGGCTCGGCGACGTAACGCAGCCCGCCCTCGTTCTCATCGGCGCGAAGGACGACCGCACTCTGCCCGAGCACGGTCGCGCGCTGGCCGAGCGGCTCGGCGACGCCCGCGTCGTCGAGCTTCCCGACGTCGGTCATACGCTGCCTCTCGAGGCGCCGGACGCTGTCGCTGCGGCGGTGAGCACGTTCCTGCAAGACGTCGCGGCGGGTGCACGCCGCGCCAAAGTGCTGCGCGCGGACACGACGCCCCGGAACGCCCCCGAAGGACCGTTCGGCCACCTCGACGTGCGCTGGGTCGTCGGCCCGGACAACGGGGCGACGTTGATCTCGTTCGGCCAGTCGACCTACCCGCGCGGAGCGACCCACGAGAACCACTACCACCCGAACGCCGAGGAGGTGGTGATGGTCGTCAGCGGCCGCGGTACCCAGATCGTCGGCGACGACGCACTCGACCTCGGAGCGGGTGACATCTGCTTCATCCCCCGCAGCACGCCGCACCGGATCACGGGAACCTCGGAGGATGACCTCGTGATCCTGTGGGCCTTCGGCGGGGCTGCGAGCATCGAGCAGGCGGGGTATGTCCCGCTTTCCGACTAGGAGAAAGGAACCGCCATGAGCGAGGTCCGCACAGATCCGCTGACCCCAGAGGAGATCGCGCGCTACAACGACCAGGGCTTCCTGTTCCCGATCCGCGTGCTCAGCGACGAGCAGGTGGCGGCTGCCCGAGAGGCGCTCGACGACCACCTCGAGGGCCGCCGCGAATCGAGGGCCTATGAGCTCACCGACCCGATCGTCGACTCGGACGACGGCACTGCCACCGTCGGGTCGGGCACCGTCAGCGCCGTCGCCGAGAAGACCGAGGTCGAGAAGAAACCGCACTCTGTGCCCTTCCTCTTCAACCTGTGGGAGCGCGACGAGCGCTTCTGGGAGATCGTCGCGAACCCGTTCATCGCCGGCATGGCCCGCCAGCTGCTCGGCTCGGAGGAGGTCGTCCTGCTGGAGGACGGCGCCGTCGTCAAGAAGCCGGTCGTGGGTGGCAGGCTCGCCTGGCACCAGGACTACGCGTATTGGCCGCTCGCGACACCCGGCGCGGTCACCTGCTGGATCGCCCTCGACGATGTCGGTGCCGAGAACGGCGGGATGCAGGTTGCGGCCGGCTCCCACAAGCTGGGAGAGAAGCTTCCGGTCGAGTTCGGAGACGGCAGTTCTTTCATGCACGCCGAGCGGCCGGGCCTCGGCGAGGTGCAGTCACCCGAAGACGCAGGGCTGGAGGCCGTCGGGTACGAGCTCAAGGCCGGAGAATGCGGCTTCCACCACGCCCTGCTCTGGCACGCCTCCGGACCGAATACTAGCTCGAACCCGCGACGCGGCTTCATCCCCCGCTACGTGGCCGGAGGGACGATGTGGCTCGGAGCGCTGCGCTTCCCCTACAACTACACGGACGAAGAGCTCGAATGTGCTCCCGGAGAGCCGATCCACGGCCCCCACTTCCCGCGCATCGAGACAGCCTTCTAGAACATCGGTTGCCGGGCGGCCGTCGCCGAGGTGGTGCCGTAGCCTCCCCTCCTGGGCTGCGGTACCACCTCTGGCTCAGGAAGCTCTCAGATGTGCGTCACGCGCCGCCAGTAGTCCGTGTAGGTGGTGACCTCCACACCGCGCTCGTGCGCATAGCGAAGGAAGCCGCGCAGCCAGCCCACGCGGCGCTCGTCGGAGGCAAGCATGACCCAGTCGTGGAAGCAGGCGCCGTAGACGAGATCGTTCTCCGCGACCTCGTCGACCGCACCCTTGAGCGCCTCCAGGAACGCGGAGCCGGTGTCGTAGCCATGCTGGTCGAACCAGACGACGTCGAGCCAGAACTGGAACGGCAGCTCGAGGACGTCGGGATATCCCTCCTCGTCGTAGGTGAACGGCTGCACCCAGGGGGTGGGGTTGGCGTTGTCCTCGTTGCGCCCCCAGGAGGTGATGTAGCGGAGCCCCGCGCCGCGGACGATCTCGAGCAGGTCGGGTCGGTCGCGGAGGCCGCGGTAGTAGCCGAACGGGGTGCGGAGGCCGACACACTCGACCCCGACGTGGTCGCGGAGCAGCCGCGAGGTGAAGGCAAGCTCCTCGGCGAGCGCCACCGGCGGTGCGGCGGGGATCGTGCCGACGATGCCCGGCTCGGGGGAGTAGGCGATGTCCTTGAACGGGACGTGGCTGAAGGTGTGTTGCTGCACGTCGAACAGGCCCGACGCATGCGCCGCCTGCACCGGCTCGAGTGCCTGGAGGAGCGTTCGGCCGCACAGGAACAGCGTCCCTCGAACCCCCGCCTCCCCGTGGATCTCGGTCAGCAGCTCGAGCGACTTCGCGCACGTGACGGGATCGAGCGCCAGCTCGTAGAGCGGGAAGTGCCGGCTCTCGGTCATCAGGGACAGCGCCTCGCCGACGGCGGCGGTCTCCGTGTCGTAACCCACAAGGATCGTTCCCAAGGTCTTGCTCCTCTCACTCGCGGTGCCGTCGGCGCCTACCAGGCGAGGAGCCCGCCGTCGACGGTATAGGACGCCCCGGTGACGAACGAGGCGTCGTCGCAGGCGAGGAAGGCGACGACCGCGGCGACCTCGTCGGGCCGGCCCAGGCGGCGCATCGGGTGGGCTGCCACGACGTCGCGCTCTGCGGCGGCCGGGTCGTCGTGGCTCGCGACGTAGATTCGCATCTGCTCCGTCTCGATGAAGCCCGGGGCAACGCAGTTGACGCGCACCCCGTCCTGCGCGTAGTCGAGGGCCATCTGCCGGGTCAGGGCGTGCACCGCACCCTTGGAGGCGCAGTAGGCCGCATCGGTCGCGAAGCCCACAGTCGCAGCGACGGAGCCGATGTTCACGACCGAGCCGCCGCCGCCCTCGACCATGTGCGGGATCGCATGGCGTGAACAGGTGAAGATGCCCCAGAGGTTCGTGTCCATCACGCGGTCGTAGTCTTCACGACCGGTCTCGGTGACCGAGCGGAGCAGCCCGACGCCCGCGTTGTTGCACAGGATGTCGACTCGTCCGAAGCGCTCGATTGCCGCGCCGACAAGCCGCTCGGCGTCACGCTCGTCACGCACGTCCGCGGGGACGAAGACGGCGCGCAGCCCTTGTGCCTCGAGAGAGCGCGCGAGCTCCTCGCCCTCGGCGACACTGCGCTGCGACGCGACCACGGCGGCGCCCTCCGCGGCCAGGCGCTCGACGATCGCCCGGCCGATACCACGTCCCGCGCCCGTCACGATCGCGACTCTGCCGTCGAGGCGGCTGCTTGCTTGAATGGCCACTTGTAATCTGGGATGATATGCCGATGTTCATCTAGGTTTCAACACGGAGGCGACGACCACGGCTGCTCAGCGGGACATCTGGCGCGGGGTGTATCCCGCGATCTGCACGCCGTTCACGGCGGACGGCGACGTGGATCTCGACGCACAGCGCCGCGTCACGCGCTTTGCGCTTGATTGCGGCTCGCACGGCATCGTCGCGTTCGGGCTCGCCGGCGAGGTGCTGAAGCTCTCCCCCGACGAGCGGCGCGCTCTGACCGATGTCATCGTCGACGAGGTCGCCGGGTCGGTGCCCGTCTTCATCGGCGCCGGGGCTCCCAGCATCCGCGCGTCGGTCGAGCTCGCCCGCCACGCCGAGCAGGCGGGTGCGGACTGCATCGTCCTGCCCGCCCCGATGGGTGGTTCCGTCGGCGAAGCCGCCCTGGTCGACTACTTCGTGCGCGTGGCATCGTCCGTGTCGATTCCGGTCATGATCCAGGACGCGCCGGCCTATCTCGGCGTCGGTCTCGGGCCTGAGCTCGTGCGCCGGATCGGTGCGGCGGCCGAGAACGTCCGGCTCGTGAAGCTCGAGGCAGGCCCTGTGGAAATCGTCGACTGGATGGTCAGCCTCGGCGACGAGTTCGCGATCTGGGGCGGCGACGGCGGCATCTACCTCCTCGATTGCGTCCGCAGCGGCGCCGCAGGGATCATCCCCGGCGGCGACCTCGTCGACCGTCTCGTCGACGTCTACGAGGCGGATGCTCGGGGCGAGAGCTCCCTGGCCGATGAGCGATTCCGCGAGATCCTGCCGGTGCTCGTCTTCGAGATGCAGCACTCGATCGACCACTACAACACCTGCGCCAAGCACGTCCTCGTCCGGCGCGGCGTTCTTGAGAATCCCGGCTTGCGGCCACCTGCCGCGACCTTCGGCGCGGTCTCGCAGACCCTGCTCGATCGGCACCTCTCCTCCCTGCAGATCGCAGCCGGCGGCGCGCGTGTCGACTGAGCGGCGGCGGCTCGGCGAGGGATTGCAGGAGCCCCAGCGCCTGAGCCGGCAGCTGTCCACCCTCCTGGCGGCTGAGATCGTGTCCGGCCGCGTCGGCGTCGGAGAGCCGTTCGCCTCCTCCGAGGAGATCGTGAACCGGTACAGCGTCAGCCGCACGGTGGCCAGGGAGACTGTGCAGGCGCTTGCCATGCTCGGCATGGTGAACGTCCAGCACGGCAAGCGCACCGAGGTTCGCCCACCGGAGGAGTGGGACATCCTCAGCTCCGTCGTCCAGGAGGCGATGCGGCGTGAGGGCAAGGCCGAGCCGCTCCTGCGCGACCTCTACGAGTTCCGCCTCCTGATCGAGCCGCAGGCGGCCGGCTGGATGGCCGAGTACGCCGGTGCGGACGAGATCGCCGACCTCACGGCACTCGCGGACCAGATGGAGCAGCTCGCCCAGGACGACGCTGCTCTGCCCGATCTGATGGAGGCCGACCGCAGCTTCCACGACCTGGTCTCGCGGGCCAGCGACAACCATGTCGTCGCGGCGGTGAGCCGAGACATCCGCGAGGTGATCGGGACGCTCTGGGGCTTCTCCGCGATGGATGCCGCCGCCGCCGCGCACGTGGCCGAGCAGCACCAGTTGATCGCCGCCGCCGTCGCCCGCCGCGATGCGTCTGCGGCCGCCGAGGCCATGCGGGAGCATCTCCTGTGGGCAGCGCGTGCCGATCTGCACGGGCTCGGCGAACCGTCAGGGCTCCGTCTCTTCTCCGGGGGGAAAACCGGCTAGACATGGGGCTCGTCATCGGTATCGACACGGGCGGAACGTTCACGGACATGGTCGTCCTCGACCCCGCGACCGGCCGCATCGACTCTCTCAAGACCTCCTCGACGCCAAGCACGCCCGGCCAGGCGATCGTGAACGCTCTCGACGAGGGTGGCGTGGCGGCGGGCGAGATCGAGAGGTTCACCCACGGTACGACCGTGGGTACGAACGCGCTGATCGAGCGGACGGGCTGCCGGGTCGCGTTCGTGACCACGAAGGGATTCGAGGACACCCCATTCATCCAGCGGATCAACCGCAAGGTGCTCTACGACCTGCGCTGGCGGAAGCCGGAGCCGCTCGTCGCCAGCAGGCGGCTCTGCCTCGGGCTCGACGAGCGGCTCGGCGCCTCGGGCGCGGAGATCAGGCCGGTCGACGAGGCCGAGGTCAGGGGCCTCTGCGGGACGATCCGGGCGTCCGGTGCGGAGGCAGTCGCTATCTGTCTCCTGTTCTCGTACGTGAGCACTGGGCACGAGGAGCGGGTCAAGCAGATCCTCGCCGAGGAGCTGCCCGACCTGCCGATCTCCGTGTCGCACGAGGTCGCGCCCATCTGGCGGGAGTACGAGCGCTCGTCGACGACGATCGCGGATGCTTACCTCCGCCCGCTGCTCGGCAGCTACGTCGCGAGCCTCGACAGCGCGCTGCGCGACGCAGGGATGACGCGGGAGTGGACGCTGATGAAGTCGAACGGAGGCGCCATGCTGTCAGGGGCGGCCGCGGACTCGCCGATCCAGACGGTCATGTCGGGTCCGGCCGGAGGGATGACGGCGACCGAGCACGTGGCCCGGGCTCTCGGCGAGCCCAACGTGCTGACGCTCGACATGGGCGGCACGAGCGCGGACGTCGGGATCCTCGTCGAGGGACGACAGCGTCACACGACCGAGTACGAGATCGAGTGGGGGCTGCCGGCAGCGGTACCGTTGATCGACATCAAGTCCGTCGGGGCAGGCGGCGGCTCGATCGCCTGGGTGGATGCCGGCGGCTTCCTGCGCGTCGGTCCGAGGAGCGCGGGGGCACAGCCGGGGCCGATCTGCTACGGACGGGGCGGCGCCGAGGTCACGGTGACCGACGCAAATCTGCTGCTCGGCCGCCTGGACCCCGAGTACTTCCTTGCGGGGCGGATGCGCCTCGACCCGGCGCCGCTGACCGAGGCGCTTGACGCGCTCGGCGGGCCGATGGGGCTCGATGCGCTCGAGCTCGCCGCCTCGATCGTCGAGATCGCAAACGAGAACATGGCGAGCGCGATCAAGATGGTGTCGCTCGAGCGGGGCCACGACCCGCGCCGGTTCGCGCTCCTCGCCTTTGGTGGGGCTGGGCCGCTTCATGCGACGGCCGTCGCCCGCCTGCTCGGGGTGCCAAAGGTGATCGTGCCTCAGTACCCGGGGGTGTTCTCCGCGCTCGGGCTCCTGCTCGCCGACATCCGTGTCGACAAGGTCTGGACGCAGGCGTTCCGCTCGAACGACGTCGACGCGTCGCTCGTCAACCGGCAGTTCACTCGAATCACCGAGCGCGCCGTCGGCGAGTTGCGGCAGGAGGGCTATGCCGGCGAGCCCGAGGTCCGTCGGGCAATCAACATGCGCTACTTCGGGCAGAACTACGAGCACGAGGTGGAGATCGAGGGCGGCGAGCTGGACGAGGCGGCGCTCGAGCGCTCCTTCCGCCGCTTCGACGCGCTCCACGCGGAGCGCTACGGCTACGCGATCGACGGCGAGGTGATCGAGCTCGTCAGCTTCAAGGTGACGGCGATCGGCCGCCGGCCACCTCTCGAGCTGTCCGGTACCGAACAGGCGGGCGGATTCCCGCGGTCGGTGCGGCAGGTCTTCGTGCGTGGCAGCGGCTTTGTCGAGGCCGCAGTCGTCCATCGGGCGTCCCTCGAACAGGGCGAGAGGCTGCCGGGCCCCGCGGTCATCGAGGAGGCGGGCTCGACCCTGTACGTCGAGCCGGGCATGGTCGTCGAGCGCAGTCCACAGGGTGCGCTCCTGATCGAGACGGGGGTGGAGGAATGAGCGCTCCGGTGATCGACCAGGTCGCGCTGACGGTCATCGACAACTACCTCACGAGTTGCTGCCGCGACATGGGCGTGACGATGATGACGACTGCGTACTCGCCGATCTTCAACGAGTCCCTCGACTTCTCGTGCGTCATCTTCGACCCTGCGGGCAACATGCTCGCCCAGGCGGAGTTCTGCCCGTCCCAGATCGGCACGATCAAGTTCACCGTCGACTGGACGATCGAGGAGCTCGGTCTCGACGCCTTCGCGGAAGGCGACGTCGTCCTCCACAACGACCCCTACCGCGGGTCGGGGCACGTGCCCGAGCACATGCTGCTGAAGGGCGTGTTCTGGGAGG
Organism: Gaiella sp.; assembly: GCA_036745155.1. Taxonomy (GTDB): domain Bacteria; phylum Actinomycetota; class Thermoleophilia; order Gaiellales; family Gaiellaceae; genus Gaiella. Next base: position 36,426 of record DAIOGR010000001.1, on the reverse strand, counting down.
GCGAGCTCGTGGCCTTCGTCGCGAACGTCGCGCACATGTCGGAGGTCGGGGCGAAGACCCCCGGTGGGCTCTCCGGCGACGCCACCGAGATCTACCAGGAGGGACTGCTCCTGCCGCCGGTGAAGATCAAGCGGCGCGGGGAGGACGTCGACGACATCTGGAAGATCATCCTCTCGAACCACCGCACACCGCGGGTGACGCTCGGCGACTTCCGGGCCATGATGGGCTCATTGGACATGGCCGAGAAGCGCCTGCACAAGCTGATCGCCGACTACGGGCTCGACTTCGTCCGCGCAGCGTCCGACGACCTGATGGCGATCGCCGAGAGGCGGATGCGCGCCGAGATCGAGGCGATCCCGGACGGCGTCTACACGTTCGAGGATGCGATCGAAGACGACGGCATCACCGATCACGACTACCCGATGAAGCTGCTCCTGACGGTGGCGGGTGGCGAGGTGATCGCCGACTTCACGGGGTCGGCGCCGCAGGCGGTGGGGCCCGTGAACGCGATCTACGCCGTCACGGCCTCCGCCATCTACAACGCCTTCCTCCACCTGACTGATCCGTCGATCCCCCGGAACGAGGGCTGCTATCGCCCGTTCACGATCATCGCCCCGCCGGGCACGATCGTGAACTGCTCGTTCCCGGCGCCCGTCGCCGGCGGCAACACCGAGACGAGCCCGCGGATCACCGACATGGTCTTCGGCGCGTTGCAGGACGCGATCCCCGACCGGATCGCCGCCGCCTGCGGCGGCACGTCGTCCCCGTTCCTGTTCGGTGGCGTCGATCCGCGCACCGGTGAGCCGTACGCGCATTTCCACTTCGAGGGTGTCGGCTGGGGCGGCCGCCGCGGCCTCGACGGCAACAACATGGTCGTCACGATCAACGGCAACTGCCGGAACACCCCGGTCGAGGTGTTCGAGACGCGTTATCCGGCCTTCCGGATCGAGTCGTACCGGCTCATCGGGGACTCCGGCGGCCCGGGCGAGTTCCGGGGCGGCCTCGGCGGCGAGCGCGTCTTCACCGTCACGGTGCCCGAGGTGACGGTGAGCGCGCTGCTCAATCGCATGAAGACGGAGCCGTGGGGCGTCCTCGGCGGCGGCGCGGGAGCGGTCGGCGGGCTCTGGGTCCGCCGGGGCGGCTCCACCGAATGGCGCACCTTCGTCGAGGAGTTCGGGACGATGTCCCCGTCGAAGTTCTCCGGAGTGACGCTGCGCACCGGCGACCAGGTGAAGATCCTGATGCCGGGCGGCGGCGGCTACGGCGATCCGGTCAACCGCGACCGCGCGCTCGTTCGGCGCGATGTCGAGGAGGGGTTCATCAGCGCGGAGGCGGCACGCGCCGTGTACGGCCTCGCCGGCGAGGACGGCTGACATGGGCGAGTGGAAGACCGCCGAGATCTCGTACCTCAAGGCGAACCGCAACTCCTGCGATCTCTGCGGGCACCCGATCGCCGCGCGCTACTGGGGCGCGGACGTGGAGGGGGAGCCGAAGATGTTCTGCTCGCCCGCTCACGAACGGCTCTTCCACGACTACTGGCTCCCACGCTACGGAACGAAGGAGAACTCCTGACATGGCCCGGACACCCGTTCTCTCCCCCGACGCCCCGACTCCGTCCGGCGGCTACTCGCAGGGCATCGTGGCCGGCGGCTTCCTCTTCCTTGCGGGGCAAGGACCGTTCGACGCGAACGGGGCCAGGGTGGGCACGACGATCGCCGAGCAGGTGCTCCAGGTGCTCGACAACCTCGACGCCGTGGCGCGTGCCGCCGGAAGCTCCTTGCAGAACGCCGTGCGAGTCGGGATGTACATCAGCGACATGGGTCATTTCGACGAGATGGACGCCGCGTACCGGAGCTTCTTCTCCGACCCCATGCCGGCCAGGACCACGATCCAGTCCGGCCTCGTCGGGTTCGACGTCGAGGGTGATGCGGTCGTCTGGCTCGACGACTGACGTGGACATCGCGTCGCTCGACACCCCCGTCGCAACCGTCGACCTCGACGCTGTCGAGCGGAACATCGCGCGCATGCAGGGCTACTGTGACGCGCACAGGCTCGCCTTCCGCCCGCACATCAAGACGCACAAGCTGCCTGCGATCGCGCACATGCAGGTGCGCGCAGGTGCCGTCGGGATCACGTGCCAGAAGCTCGGCGAGGCGGAGGTGATGCAGGCCGCCGGCCTGCAGGACATCCTCCTCAGCTTCCCCCTCGTCGGAGCGGCGAAAGCGGAGCGGCTGGCGGCCCTCGCAGGGGAGGCCATTGTCTCCGTCGTCGGCGACTCCGACGTGGTCGCGCGCGGGCTCTCCGCGGCGCTCGCCCGTGTGGGCACCGAGGTCGGGTTCCTCGTCGAGTGCGACACCGGGTTTCTCCGCACCGGGGTGCAGACGCCGCAGGCGGCCGCCGATCTCGCGCAGCTCGTCCACGCTCTGCCCGGGCTTCGCTTCGACGGGTTGATGACGTACCCGACGCTCCCTGGCACAGGAGCCTGGCTGCGCGCCGCGATCGACGAGATCAACGGACGCGGGCTGGAGGTTACGACGGTGAGCGGGGGCGGCACGCCGTCGTTCTTCTCGCACCATGAGGTGCCCGAGCTGACCGAGGTGCGCGCGGGCACCTACGTCTACGGTGACCGCTCCTGCATCGCCAACGGAAGCGTGCCGCTCGAGGACTGCGCGCTGCGGATCCGCGCGACGGTCGTGAGCCGTCCGACCGCTGCCAGGGGGATCCTCGACTGCGGCTCGAAGACGCTGACAAACGACCCGGCCGAGGAAACCGACAGCAGCGGCCGCGGCCTCATCGTCGAGTACCCGGAAGCACGCATCTACGCCCTCTCGGAGGAGCACGGCCACGTCGACTTCAGCGCCTGCGTGAGCCGCCCCGAGGTGGGAGAGGTCGTCAACATCGTCCCCAACCACGCCTGTGGCTGCACGAACCTGCACGACGAGGTCGTCGTGCACCGCGGCGGCCGGATCATCGGAACCTGGCCGGTCGCAGCGCGCGGCAAGCTGCGCTGACACCGAGCCCGAAAACGGAGGAGTCACCCATGACACCCGAGGAGCGCCTCGCCGAGCTCGGCTACGAGCTTCCGGCCCCCAACCCGGCCGTCGGCGCCTACGTCGGCGCCGTCACGGTCGGCAACATCGTCTTCGTCTCCGGGCATGGGCCGTACAAGGACGGCGACTTCGTCTACAAGGGCAAGCTCGGCCGTGAGGTCGACGTCGAGACGGGTCAGGCAGCGGCTGCGCTGACGATCGTGAACCTGCTCGCCAGCCTGAAGGAGGAGATCGGAGAGCTCAGCCGTGTACGCCGCGTCGTGAAGCTGCTCGTGCTCGTCAACTCCGACCCCGAGTTCGGCGAGCAGCCGAAGGTGGCAAACGGCGCCTCAGACCTGCTCCTCGAGGTCTTCGGCCCCGAGCGTGGCCGCCACGCGCGCTCTGCGATCGGCATGGGCGCCCTGCCGTTCGCGATCCCGGTCGAGATCGAGGGCATCTTCGAGATCGACTAGCGTCGCAGCGACGCCGTCCGTACGACGTCCACTGCGAAGCAGTCGGCGGTGAGCGCCACGCCGTAGGCCCGGGCGGCCTCGGCGGGGCTGACGAGGCCCTCGATCACGTCGCGCAGCACCCGGTCGGGCTCGCGCTCGCGCGGGTCGCCGAAGCCGCCGCCACCGGCGCTCTCGATCCTCACCACGTCGCCCGCCCGGAGCACGACGCCGGAGAGCTTGGATGGGCTGATCGTCCCGAACGCCTCGGTGAAGTCGCGGAACCGGTCGTCGCCCGCGCGCCGCACGAGGAGAGCCGCGCAGCGACCGGGGAGGCCGCCGAACAGCCCCCAGGCACCGTGCTCGGCGCGATCCATCAAGGCGCTCGCCGTCACCTCGGGTGCCAGCACCTCGAGATCGCGCCGCACGGCGAGGCCGCCGCGATGCCGCCCAGGGCCGCCGGAGTCGGGGACGAGCCCATACCCGAGCGTCCGGAACGGGAACCGCGCCTCGAAGACCTCGATCGGCGTGTTGCGGCAGTTGCCGTGGATGTGGTTCTGCGCGCTGTTCCCGTCCCCGCCGGCACGGCCGCCCCAGCCGCTCGCCTCGAAATGGTAGTGGGCGTACGGCTCGCCCGTCCTCGGGTCGGTACCGCCGAAGAGGAAGTTGCACGAGGTGACGCCCTCGGCCGCCATCACCCGGTCCGGCATCGCCTGGGCGAAGGCGCCGAGCAGCATCCCCACGAGCTTCGGCTGTGTCTCGGTGTTGCCGCCGACCGACGGCCCGGGGAAGCGCACGTTCACCACCGTGCCCGGCGGTGCGATCGTCTTCAGGCACCCGTACGCGCCGGCATTCCGCGGGATCTCGGAGCCGCTGATCTGGAGGAAGGCGTTGCAGGTGGCCGAAACCGTCACGCCGTAGGTCGCGTTGATCGGCCCACGTGCCTGCGGGTCGGAGCCGGTGTAGTCGACGATCGCCCTGTCGCCGTCGATCACGACGATGACACGCATCGTCACGAGGTCACGCGTGTGACCGTCCCCCTCCATCACGTCCTCGAACCCGTACTCCCCGTCGGGGATCGCCTGGATGCGCCGGCGCATCAAGCGCTCGCCGTGTGCGAGCAGCTCGTCCCAGACCGCGAGCGCGAGGTCCTCGCCGTAGCGGTCGAGCAGCTCCTGCAGCCGCCGGTCGGCGAGATGGAGCGAGCCGATCATCGCGTGGAGGTCGCCCCACGTCGCCCGCGGCGTGCGGTGGTTCGAGAGGATGATCTTCCAGATGTCGCCGGCGGCCTCACCCGCCCGGACGAGCTTCACCGGTGGGAGGCGCAGGCCCTCCTGGTAGACCTCGGTCGCGGTGCTCGCGAAGGAGCCGACCGTGACGGCTCCGATCTCCGCCAGATGGCCGATCGTGGCGGCGAAGGCAACGAGCCGTTCGCCCCGGAACACGGGTCGCAGGAGCATGTGCTCCGGCATGTGGCAGCCGCCGCGGAACGGGTCGTTGTGGAGGACGACGTCTCCGGGGTCGAGCAAGCTGGGGTCGAGCTCGTCGAGCACGCAGCGCACCGTCTCGCCGATCGCGCCCAGATGCGCGGGGTTGAAGCGGCCCTGGGCGATCATGCGCCCCCTGGCATCGAAGAGCGCGCACGAGAAGTCACGCGACTCGCTGAAGATGGGGGAGTACGCCGCGCGCATCATGTGCGTTCCCATCTCCTGCGCGATCTCGACGAGCTGGTCGCCGATCACGCTCACGGTCACGCTGTCGACGCTGCGCCGCGGCATGGCCTCGTAGGACGCGTGGGTGCCGAGAATCCGGAGGATGCCGTTCTCGAGCACGTGCAGCTCCTGGCCTGGGGGGACGAGGGTCGTCGAGTCGAGCTCCTCGATCACGGCGGGGCCCTGCACGCTGGCGCCGGCGGGCAGCTCCTCCCGGCGGTAGACGGCGGTGACGTGCGAGCCGATCCCGCCGAAGCGCACCTCGCGCAGCTCGCGCGGCTCCGGCAGCAGGCCCGCCGGGAGCTGCCGAGGCGCCGGTTGCGCGCCCGCCCCGAGCGCTGTCACGTTGGCGTGGATCAGCTCGATCGTCTCGCCGGGGAAGCTGTAGCCGTACACGTCGTGGTGCCGCTCGTGGAAGGCGTTGAGGGCAGCGGCGATCATGGTGTCGTCGACGGCCCCCTCCGGCAACGGGACTTCGCGCTCGTAGTTCTGGCCGGCATAGCGCATGCTCAGCGACCGCTCGACCGTCGGCTCGCCGGCGAATCCCTCCGCCTGGAGCGCGTCGCAGGCGTCCCGCTCCATCGTGTCGAGGTGGGCGTTCACCGCGGCCACGTCGACGGCGTCCGAGCGCGCGTAGTGGGTCCAGCGCCGGTCGACCCGGCGGTCGGCGAGCAGCGTTCCGAACGCCGACGCGAGCCCCGGGTGCGGGGGCACGACGACACCCGCGAGACCGAGGGAGGCTGCGATCTCGGCGGCATGGAGCGGGCCTGCCCCGCCGAAGGCGACGAGCTCGAAGTCTCGCGGGTCGACACCGCGCTCGACCGCGACCCGCCGGATCGTGTTCGCCATCCCCTCGTTCGAGATCTCGATCACCGCCTCGGCAGCCGCGACGGCGTCGAGGCCGAGTCGCTTCCCGAGCCGCGTGAGGGACTCGCGGGACCGCGTCTTGTCGAGCTGAAGCCGTCCACCGAGGAAGGTGTCGGGATCCAGGCGCCCGAGCACCAGGTTCGCGTCGGTCACCGTCGCGTCGGTTCCGCCGAGTCCGTAGCAGGCTGGGCCCGGGACGGCGCCGGCGCTCTGCGGGCCGACGTGCAGCAGGCCGCCGTCGTCGATCCAGGCGATCGAGCCGCCGCCGGCGCCGACCGTGACGAGATCGATCGCCGGCGCGGCGACCGGGAGCCCGAACTCGAGCTCGAAGTCGGGGACGTGCTGGATCTCCCCGTCGCGTACGAGGCCGACGTCCGCGCTCGTGCCACCCATGTCGAACGTGATCGCGTCGCGACGGCCGGCGGCGAGAGCGAAATGACGGCCGGCGACGATTCCGCCGGAGAGGCCTGAGAGGACGGTCTGCACCGCCTGCCGTCCCGCCGCGGCGGCGAGCATTCGTCCCCCGTTCGATTTCATGATCGAGACCGGTCCCGAGAAGCCCCTTTCGGTGAGCCCCGCGTCGAGCTCGTCGGTGAGCCTGCGGACGACGGGAGCGAGGTACGCGTCGACGATCGTCGACGAGCCGCGCTCGTACTCGCGCCAGACGGGAGCCGCCCGGTGCGACTCGGAGAGCGGGATGTCTGGGAATCGCTGCTCCAGAAAGGCCCCAAGGCGCTGCTCGTGGGTCGGATCGGCGAACGCGAACAGGAGGCTGATCGCGATGGCGACGTCGCCACGCTCGCCCTCGAGCAGGCTCGCGACGTCGGTCGCGACCCGTTCGAGCTCCTCGTCGGTGAGCGGGGTGACGACGCTCCCGTCTGCGGCGAGCCGCTCGACGACGCCGACGCAGTCCCGCCGAGCCACGAGGGGGCGTGGCTTCCCGCGGTGCAGGTCGTACGGATCCTCCTTGTCGATCCGCCCGATCACCGGCACGTCCTCGAATCCAGCCGTTGTGGCGAAGATGACTCGGCCCCCTTTGCGCTCGAGCAGCGCGTTCGTACCGACGGTCGTCCCCACCGTCACCGAGGCCGCGGCTGCCGGCTCGACGCCGGCGGCCTGGAACGCGTGGAAGATCGCCTGTGCCGGTGCCGTGGGGGTCGACGGCCGTTTGCCGACCGTGACCTGGCCCGTCTCGTCGTCGAGCACGACGAGGTCGGTGAACGTGCCCCCGGTGTCGATCCCCACGTGGAGTGCCACGGCTCAGCCCTCTCCGGTCGCAGTCGCGGTGTTCCGCGGCAGCCAGTACTCGTGCAGAAGCGCTTCACAGTCCGGGTCGCAGAAGACGGCCGCTTCCCCGGCGACGGGGGCGCTCCAGACTCTCCGAAACAGCGGTCTCCCGCAGAGGCGACAGGTGACGAACTCCTGGCGTGACCAGTCGGGGCTGAGGCTTCGCCACGCGCCGGCGGGCACGCTAGAGGATGCCGTGGCGGTCGTAGAGCTCGGCGGCCGAGATGCCACGCTCAAGCCCGTCACGGACGATGTGCTCGAGGTGGAGCCTCGCCTCTGCGGCGGCGAGCGCCTGGGTGGCGAGTGCGCGTGGCACGACGACGACCCCGTCCTGGTCGCAACGGACGAGATCGCCCGGCGAGACGGCGACACCCGCGCAGTGCACGGGCTCTCCCCATCCCGTGACGAGCAGGCGGCCCATCGAGTCGCGTGGCGTGATCGCGGCCGCGAAGGAGGGCATCCCGATCTGCCGGATCTGCGCGACGTCGCGGATACCCCCATCGGTTACCACGCCGACGCCACCGCGAGCGAGCATGCGCGTAGTCAGCAGCTCGCCCCACACGGCCGCATCGACGCAACCACCGGTGGCGAGGACGACGACCGCCCCGGCCGGGGTTGCGTCGACGGCGGCGATCTCGTGCTCGTAGGGGCGGTCGAGCACCTCGTTGCTCGCCACGGCACAGATCGTGAAGGCGCGCCCGGCGAGGGACGCCGCGCCCAGACTGAGCGGCCGGACGGTGTGATCCATCGCCTGCGAGCGGAGGCCCAGACGGTCGACGACGTCCGCGAGCACCGACACCGGCACCGCGGCGAGCCGTTCGACCTCGGGATCGCGCGGCGGCTGCGTACCGCCTCTTGGTGTTTGGAGCGGCCTCACTCTGAGGCTGAGATTATATGCTATAGCCAAACGAGCGAGGGGAGAGGCAGATGGCAGGAGCGTCGTTCAGCCAGTCGATGTTCACCGACCTGTGCGAGCGCATGCTGCGGCTCTGCAAGCTGCAGCACGGCGAGAGCCTCGTCCTCCTCTCCCAGGGCCAGGAACGGGTCGAGTACGTCGACGCCTTCATGACTGCCGGCCAGCGCCTGGGCGCGAAGGTCATGAACCTCCGCCTGCCGTACTCCTCCTCGGCGACCTCCGGTGAGGTCGGCGTCTGGACGGTCGGCAAGACGCCGCTGTCCGGCAACCAGCCAGCCGTCGACATGCTCAAGGGCGCCGACATGGTCGTCGAGACGCTCTTCATGCTCTTCAGCGACGAGTTGACCGAGATCCAGCAGGCGGGAACGCGGATCCTCACCTGCATCGAGCCGGTTGACCTGCTCGCCCGCCTGTTCCCGACCGAGGAGCTGAAGCAGCGCACGGACGCCGCCGTCGAGGCGCTGTCTGCGGCCAGCACCCTGCGCTTCACGAACCCTGCGGGCACCAACGTCACGTACCGGATCGGCTACCCGGTGAAGGCGCAGTACGGCTACGTCGACCAGCCCGGCCAGTGGGATCATTGGCCGTCGGGCGGCATGGTGCTGACGTGCGGTGCGGACGACGGCATCGACGGCCGGGTCGTCGTCGACAAGGGCGACATCCTGTTGCCGTTCAAGCAATACGTCCACGAGCCGATCGAGCTCACGATCGAGGCGGGTCGCATCACGAGCATCGAGGGGAGCGGCTACCAGGCGGACCTCGTCAAGCAGTACCTGGCCGACTTCGGCGACCCCGATGCGTACGGGCTCTCCCACATCGGCTGGGGCCTCGACGAGCGGGCGAAGTGGGCGGCGCTCGGGACGGACGACCGCGGCCACGGAATGGAGCTCCGCGCGTTCTATGGGAACGTGCTCTTCTCGACCGGCCCGAACGACCTCGTCGGCGGCCCGAACCACACGAGCTGCCACCTCGATATCCCGATGCGCAACTGCAGCCTCTGGCTCGACGACCGGCCGATCATCGTCGACGGCGCTGTCGTCGTCGACGCGATGCGGCCTCAGGGCGCGCCGCTAGCGGTGTAGCTCGGCCTCGCGGTACGGCAGCACGACGCAGCGGGCGTCGTGGCGCGTCCCCACGCGGACCGGCGGCGGATCCTCGAGCGCGCACCGGTCCTCGGCGTACGCACAGCGGGTGCGGAAGCGGCAGCCGCTCGGCATGTCGAGCGGGGATGGGATGTCACCGCGGATGGCGGGCTTGCGGCGACGCCGCTCGGGTACTGGTTCGGGGTTGGCGGCGAGAAGCGCGGCCGTGTACGGATGCTGCGGCGACTCGAACACGGAGTCGACCGGCCCCGACTCGACGATCTGGCCGAGGTACATGACCGCGACGGAGTGCGCGATGTTCGCGATCACCGAGAGCTGGTGGGAGATGAACACCATCGTCAGGCCGAGCCGGTCCGTGAGGTCGACGAGTAGGTTCAGGATCTGGGCCTGGATCGAGACGTCGAGTGCGCTCACGGCCTCGTCCGCGATCAGAAGCTCGGGCTCGGGTGCCAGGCTCCGCGCGATCGCGACGCGTTGGCGCTGTCCACCGCTGAGCTCGCGCGGGAAGCTGCGCGTGACCGTCGACGGCAGCCCGACGAGGTCGAGCAGCTCCGCCACGCGCGCCGGCGTGTCCGACCTGCCTGTGATCCCGTGCACGCGCAGCGGCTCGGCGAGTGCCGCGCCGACCGTCATCCTGGGGTTGAGGGAGGTGAACGGGTCCTGAAAGACCACCTGGATGCGGCGGCGCAGCCGCTGTAGGTCCTTGCCGCCGAGCGAGCGGATATCCGTTCCGTCGAAGACGACGGAGCCCGCATCCGGCTCCATCAGCCTCGTCAGGCAGCGGGCGAGCGTTGTCTTGCCGCTGCCCGACTCCCCGACGATCCCGAGCGTCTGATTCCTCGGCACCGAGAACGAGACGTGGTCGACGGCGGTGAGCTTCAGTGCTGTTCCCCGGCCCACCCGGTGCGAGAAGCTCTTCCGCAGCTCGAACTGCTTCACGAGACCCGACACTTCGAGCATGGGCCTCTCCGGCGTCATCGGGCCTCCGCCGCAAACGGGCAGGCGGTCATGTGGAGGCGGCCGACCTCGATGGGCTGCATCGTCACGTCCGCGCAGGCGTCGCGTGCCTGGGTGCAGCGTGGCGTAAAGGGGCAGCCTGCCGGCAGTCGGGAGAGGTCAGGCGGCTGGCCGCTGATCTGCCGCAGCCGACCGCGAGTCCCGGGAGACCGGATGGAGGGAAGCGCCTCGAGCAGCGCCGCGGTGTACGGGTGGCGCGGCGACTCGAAGAGGTCCTTCGCCGGCGCGTCCTCGACCACGTGCCCGGCGTACATCACGGCGACCGAGTCACAGTTCTGCGCGACGACCCCGAGGTCGTGGGAGACGAGGATCATCGCCATGCCGAACTCCTCCTGCAGCTCGGCGAGGAGGGAGAGGATCTGGTCCTGGATCGTGACGTCGAGCGCCGTCGTCGGCTCGTCGGCGAGCAGCAGCCGCGGCTTGCACGCGATCGCGATCGCGATCATCACGCGTTGGCGCATGCCGCCGCTCAGCTCGTGGGGGTACGCGCCGACGCGCGACTTCGCCGCCGGGATGCCGACGTGGTCGAGCAGCTCCACCGCTCGCTCCCGCGCCGCCCGCGCCGACATCCCGAGCTTGATCCGGAGTGTCTCCGCGATCTGCTCCCCGATCGTGTAGACGGGGTTCAGGCTGCTCGTCGGGTCCTGGAAGATGAGCGAGATCTCGCGGCCGCGGATCGCGCGCAGCTCGGCGGGCCGTAACGAAAGCAGGTCGCGCCCCGCCCAGCGCACCGTCCCCTCGATCACGCGGCCGGGCTCCGGCACGAGCCCGAGCAGCGACCGGAGCGTGATGCTCTTGCCCGAGCCGGACTCGCCCACGATGCCCTTCGTCTCGCGCTCCGCCAGCGAGAAGCTGACGCCCGAGGCCGCCATGACCGACCCGTGCGCGGTCGGGAACGCTGTGTAGAGGTTCTCGACCTCGAGCAGGGGCGCCGCGGCGTCCGCCGTCGAGCCTTCCCCTGCCGCGCTCGCGGTCACGGCGACTCCTCCGCCACGGACAGGATCATCCCCTCGTTCTCGCCCGCCCGTCCCCGCCAGCCCTCGCCGAGCCGGTCGGCCAGCCCGTCGCCGAGCAGGCTGAAGCCGACGCCGGCGAGGACGATCACGAGGCCGGGCATCGTCGAGATCCACCACGCGGTGAGGAGGAACGTCTGGCCCTCGGCGACCATCAGGCCCCATTCCGCGGTCGGCGGCTGCACGCCGAGGCCGAGGAACGAGAGCGACGCGAGCACGAGGATGTTCAGGACGATGTCCAGGGTCGAGAAGACGAGGTTCGGGCGGATCACGTTCGGTAGCAGGTGACGGAAGACGATGCGGGTGCTCGAGTACCCGAGGCTCTGCCCCGCGAGCACGAACTGCTGCTCCTTCAGGACGAGCACCTCGGCACGCGTGAGGCGTGCGTAGAGCGCCCAGCCGACGACGGTGATGCCGATGTAGACGCCGAGCAGTCCGGGCCCGACGATCGCGATCACCGCGATCACGAGCACGATGAACGGAAAGGCGACGACGACGTCGACGGCGCGCATCACAACGGTCTCGAGCCAGCCGCCGCGGTAGCCGGCGACGAGGCCGAGTAGCACGCCGAGCACGAGCGGGACGTAGGTGGTGATGAGGCCGACCATGAGGTCGATCCTGGCCGCGTAGATCGACCGGGTGAAGATGTCCCTTCCCAGGTTGTCCGTCCCGAACGGATGGCTCCAACTCGGCGGCTGCAGCGTGTTCAGGAGATCCTGCTGGTTCGGCCCATCCGGGAAGATGAGAGGGGCGAAGAGCGCCGCGAGCGCGAGCACGCCGATGATGAGCGCGCCGATCCAAAGGCTCAGAAGGCCCCATCGCCGCTCCGACCGTGCCCGCTTCTCGAGCGCACGGAGCATCAGCGCCTTCTCGCTCTCCCTCCGCGGCCGGGCGGGGACGGTCGCCGACATCGTCAGAGCCTGATCCGCGGGTCGACGACGGCGTACGAAAGGTCCGCGAGCAGGTTGACGAGGATCACGAGCAGCCCGAACACGAGCGTCAGCGCCGAGATCGTCGGGAAGTCCCGCATCTGGATCGACGAGACGAGGAGTGAGCCCAGGCCGGGGATGCCGAACACGTTCTCGATTACGACCGTCCCGCTGATCAGGTAGCCGATGTTGATCGCCAGGATCGTGATCGTCGCGATCAGCGCGTTCCGCAATGCGTGCTTGCCGATCACGCGCCGTTCACCGAATCCACGCGCGCGGGCCGAGGTGATGAAGTCGGCCGACAGCGTTTCGATCAGGCTCGAGCGGAGCGTGCGGATGATCAGGGGTGCGAGGTAGATGCCCACGGTGATCGCAGGCAGCGTGAGGCTCTTGAGATGGCCGAAGAAGCCGGTGCCGTAGCCCGAGACGGGGAGAACGCCGAGCCGCAGGCTGAAGAGCTCGACGAGCAGCAGCCCGAACCAGAACGACGGCATCGCGAGCCCGACGGTCGCGACGACGCGGATCGTATGGTCGGGCGCCCGGTTGCGGTAGAGGGCGGAGTAGATGCCGAGTGGCAGGGCGACGATGAGGGAGATGATCGTCCCGTAGATCAGGAGGAGGATGCTCGGCCAGATCCGAGGGCCGATGATCTGCGAGACGGGCTGCTGGAGGTTGATCGAGGTGCCGAGGTCGCCCTGCGGGAGCCCCGCGACGAACGTCGCGAACTGGTGCGGCAGAGAGGCGTCGAGGCCGAGTTGATGCCGCACGCGCTGGACGCTCTCCTCGGGCGCGTGCGCCCCGAGCGTGATTCGCACGGGGTCGCCCGGGACCATGTGGATGAGAAGGAAGGCCGCGAGTGTGACGATCAGGAGGACGAGGACGGCGTGCAGGCCGCGGCGGGCGAGGTACGCCGTCACGCCGCCGCCCTGCCCCTCGACTGCGGGTGCCGGCCCGGCATGCCGGGCCGGCCTCGCGGTGACGCAGTACTCAGCTCTTCCAGACCTCCCACAGGTTCCACCAGCCGCTCTCGAGCGTCCGGAAGTTCTGCACCTTACTGCTGATACCGGTGCGCGCCGGCACGAAGAACAGCGGGATCCACGGCGCGTCTGCGAGCGTGAGGCGCTGGAGCTGTCCAAAGAGCTGCTTCCGCTTCGCCTCGTTCGTCGTCCCGTTCGCAGCGCGGGTGAGCGCCCATGCCTTGTTGCTCTTGTAGAACGACCAGAAGCCCTTCTGCACGCCCTTCGGGTCGAACCATGCGAGTGCGAGCTCGTCCGGCACGAGCACGTCCGACGTGATGCTCGGCAGCGGGTCGGACGCCTCGTAGTCGCCGTTCATGTACTTCGTGAAGAGCGCGTTCGTCTCCATGCTCTGGATCTTCACGTTGACGCCGATCTCGGCCCAGAGCTGCTTGACGACGGTCATCATCTGTGCCTTCGTCTGGTCCTCGCTCGGGATCAGGATCGTCACGTCGAAGCCCTTCGGCGCCGACGACTTCGCCAACAGGGCCTTCGCCTTCTTGATGTCGTACGGATAGTTCTGGACCGACTTGTCGGTGTACTTGAAGAACGGGTAGAGCGCGTTCGCCACCTGTGCGCGGTTGAAGTACACGACCTTGTTGATCGCGTTCTTGTCGGTCGCGTAATTGAGCGCCTGGCGGACGAGCTTGTCGTCGAACGGCTTGTGCGTGTTGTTCAGCCAGATGCCGTCGATCGAGGCGAGCGGTGCCACCTCGACACGCAGGTTGCCCTTCTCGAGTGCCTGCACCTGCGAGAACGGGATGCTCTCGGCGACGTCGACCTCGCCCGACTGGAGCTTGAGGATGCGGGTGTTGTCGTTCGTGATGTAGTCGAACTCGATTCCGTCCAGGTACGGCTTGCCCGCACGCCAGTAGTTCGGGTTCCGCTTCATCTTCAGGTACTGCCCACGCGCCCACTTCTCCACCACGAACGGCCCGCTGCCGACGGGGTCGAGCGCGAACGCCTTGTCGCCCATCTTCGTCACGACCGCCTTCGGGGTGATCGAAGCAGGGAAGACGGAGAGGTTCGAGAGGATGGCGCCGTCGACACGCTTCATCTTCATGACGATCGTGTCCGGGCTTGGCGCCTCGATCGAGGCGATTGCGTCGGCCAGGAACGGGAGCAGGTTGTTCACCTTCGGGTCCTTGAACCGGTCGAGCGAGAACTTCACGTCGGCCGACGTGACGGGTGAGCCGTTGGAGAACTTCGCGTTCCGGAGCTTGAACACGATCGTCTTGCCGCCGTCCTTGAACTGCCAGGACTTGGCCAGGCCCGGCTGCGGATCGAGCGACCCGGGCTGATACTCGACGAGCTGGTCGTAGATCATCATGATCGTCCAGATCGTCCCGTTGTCGGCTGCGCCGAACGGGCCGAGCGTAACGGGCTCGAAGTTGCGCGCGAACTTGAGCACGCCACCGCGCTTCGGCGT
>DAIOGR010000001.1:8939-21559 GCA_036745155.1 Gaiella sp. | reverse complement strand
TCGTCGGCCTCAACGGCGCACCACTCGTGGAACGCGGTGGCGAAGACGAGATCCTGTTCGGCGATCTCGTCGATCGCACCCCGGAGCGCGGTGCGGAACGCCAGGCCCTCGGTGTAGCCGTGCGCATCGAACCAGACGCCGTCGAGCCAGAACTGGAAGGGGATCTCGAGCAGATCGGGGAAGCCTTCCTCGGCGTAGCGGAACGGCTGCACCCACGGCGTCGGGTTGCCGTTCTGCTCGTTGCGCCCCCACGAGGTGACGTAGCGGTGGCCCGTCTCCTGGACGATCCCGAGCAGGTCGGGCCTGTCGCGGAGGCCGCGGTAGTAGCCGAACGGTGTGCGCAGTCCGATGCACTCACGGCCGAGGTGCTTGCGGATGAGCTCGGATGTCCACGCCAGCTCCTCGCGCAGCGCAACGGGAGGCGTCTCGGGTAGCACCGCCACGGCGTCGCTTCCGGTGGGCTGGTAGCGAACGTCGCGGAAGACGACGTGGCTGTAGGTGTGCTGCTGGATGTCGAAGAGCGGTGATGCGGCGATCGGCTCGAACGCCTCGAGGGCGTGAAGGAGGGTGCGTCCGCAGACGAAGAACGTGCACGGCGCCTCGAGTTCCTCGTGGAGGCGCGCGAGCAGGGCCACGCCGCGCCGCGTCGTGTCGGGATCGAGGGCGCAGCGGTATTGCGGGACATCGGGCCCGAGAAAGCGCGCGAGGCCTTCCCCGACCGCAGCCGACTCGGTGTCGTACCCGATCAGCAGTACTGCCATCGCGCTCCCTCGCATCCCTCTGGCGTCGCCGGGTCCCGCGTTGTCATGCTCTCTGATGATCTTATAATGAATCGACCCCTGATCCGTCAAACGTCGTGGAGGCGTGCCGGGCCGTGTCGACCGGAAGCGACAAGAAGGCGCCGCAGGAAGCCCGTTCGCTCGTCCAGCTGCTCGATCTGAGCGGCAAGGTGGCGATCGTCACCGGGTCCGCCCAGGGCTTCGGATTCGCGTGCGCACGGCGGCTGGCCGAGGCCGGCGCGGCCGTCGTCCTCACCGACCGGCGCCCCGACCGGCTCGACGCGGCGCGGGAGCAGTTGGCGGCAACAGGCGGAACAGTGGCAGCCGCCACCGGGGACGTGTCCGTCGAGGCTGACGTCGCTCGCCTGCTCGCCACCGCGGTCGACCGTTTCGGCCGGCTCGACGTTCTCGTCAACAACGCGGGCGTGTTCTCGAACTTCCTGCTCGAGCACCTCACGCCGGCGGAGTTCCACCGCATCCTGGACGTGAACGTCGGCGGGTCCTTCCTCTGCATCCGCGCCGCGGCGGCGCGCATGCGCGCGCAGGGCGAGGGAGGCTCGATCGTCAACATCAGCTCGATCGACGCGATCCATCCGAGCGGCTCGGGGCTCTCGCACTACGGCACCTCGAAGCACGCGATCTGGGGCCTGACGAAGACGATGGCGCTCGAGCTCGGGCCGGACCGCATCCGTGTCAACGCGATCGCGCCCGGCCCGTCGCTCACCGAAGGCGCGGTCGAGTTCGTCGAAGCCGGGGCGCCCGAGGGCATCGACGTCGACGCGCAGTGGGCCGCGTACGCGGCGCGCATCCCGCTGCGGCGGCTCGCACATCCGGACGACGTGGCGCGAACGGCGCTGTTCCTCGCCTCGGATCTCGGCTCGTACGTCAACGGGGCGCAGATCGTCGTTGACGGAGGGCTGCTAGCGGCGTGACCCACGAGCCCTCCGATCTTTTCGCGGAGTTCATCCGCTCCCTCCCGATGGTCGACAAGCCTGTCGTCCCGCTGCTCGGGTGGCTGCTGCAGTCGGAGCAGGCAGTCGCGATGTTCTACGAGCTGCCCGAGGGCGCCGACCTTCCGGAGCACGCACACGGAGCGCAGTGGGGGGTCGTGCTCCGCGGATCCGTGGACTTCGCGATTGGCGGCGAGACTCGCAGCTACGGCCCCGGTGAGACCTATTCGATCCCGGCCGGGGTTCCGCACAGCGCCTTCATGCATCCCGGCACGGCGGGCATCGACGTCTTCGCCGATGCCGACCGCTACGCGGCGCGCAAGGCCGAGGCCGACTAGGCAGGAGGAGCCATGCTCTTCAACGCGCACGTGCACATGAGCCAGTGGGGCAGGGACTTCACGCCGGAGCTCGCCGAAGTCCACTTGGCGCAGTTCGCGGGGCGTACCTCGTGGATCACCGGTGAGCCGTGGACGCCCGAGGGGTGGTGCATCCCGGGTGCCGACCTGATCCGCCACATGGACGAGGCCGGCGTCGACCGGGCGCTCGTCATGTGCCTCGCCTACGTGCCGGTCGGCGCGTACGACCCCACGATGGGCGACTACATTGCCGATCTCGTCACGACGTATCCTGACCGCCTCGTCGGGTTCTACAGCGCCAACCCGCTCGGCGGAGAGGAGGAGGCCGCGCGGCTGCGGCACTACGTGACCGAGCGCAGCCTTTCCGGGCTGAAGATGCTTCCCTCGTACAACTACGCAGCGATCAACGACCGTCGTATCTGGCCGATGTACGAGGCGGCCGCCGAGCTTGGCGTCCCGATGACGATCCACACCGGCTGGAGCTCCCTTCCCGCCGGCAAGTCCCTTGCGTACGACCACCCCCTCTACATCGAGGACGCGCTCGTCGAGATACCGGGATTGCGGCCAATCCTCGCCCACTGCGGCTTTGCGTGGTCAGAGCTCGTGCTCATGCTGATGGCGAAGGATCCGCGCGTCGCTGCCGACCTCTCGTGGTGGTCGCAGACGCAGCCGCCGTGGCGGGCGGCACAGACGCTTTCGATGGCGAAGTACCTCGGCGTCCTCGATCGGATCTTCTGGGGTACCGACTACCCGTTCTGCGACTTCGGTTCGGACGAGGCCTTCTGGCGTGCGATCCCCGCGACGTGTCGCCGCCTTGGCCTCGAGCCGGAGGTCACGGAGGAGGACATCGACCGGTTCCTTGGTCCGAACCTTGCGGCCTTCCTCGCTGCGAGCCCGGGGCTGGGCTGATCGTCAGGCCAGCTCGCCCGCATCCACGAGCAGGGTGCTCCCCGTCATCAGCAGCGAGAGGTCGCCTGCGCAGAACACGACGACCCGGGCGACGTCGTCCGGCACGGCGACGCGCCCGAGTGGTAGGCGGGGGCCGAGCTCGTCGAGCGCGAACCCGGCCGCTTCGAGAGCCGGCCGCTCTGCCTCGAGGCCTGGGGTCAGCGTTACCGTCGGGGCGACTGCGAGGACGCGGATGGCGTGCTTGCCAAGCTCGACGGCAAGGCTCTGGGTCAGGCCGCGCACGCCGAACTTCGAGGCGACGTAGTGCGTCACTCCAGGCCCGTCGGCACGGTACGCCGCAGTCGAGGCGACGTTCACGATCACCCCGCCGCGTCCTGCGGCGATCATCGCCCGGGAAGCCTCGCGTGCGCCGAACAGCGTTCCGCGGAGGTTGACGTCGAGCACCCGGTCCCAGTCCTCCTCGGAGAGCTCGAGGAGGGGAGAGACGGGAAAGACGCCCGCTGAGTTGACCCAGACATCCAGCCCCCCGAGTTCGGTGACCGCCCGGTCGGCGAGTGCACGCACAGACGCGGCGTCGGAGACGTCCACCCATGACCCAACCGCATTCGGCCCGAGTCGAGCCGCCGCGCCTGCTGCTGCATGCTCGTCGACGTCTGCCACGAGCACGGTTGCGCCGGCTTCGGCGAGGCGCGCGCAGCAGGCAAACCCGATCCCACGCGCTCCGCCGGTGACGACCGCGACCCGTCCTCCGAGGCTCCACAGCTCGGTGAGAGGAGCATTCGAGACGTCTCGCACTGCCCTCACTGGAGTGACTCTATAGGATATAAAACGCCCTGGAAGAAGTTGACATCTCTGCATACATCTGCCTAGGATGCCCATCACTTTCGGGTCACCAGGGGCCCTGGATGTGTTTGTTGCCCGGGCATCGGGCGCATCGGATGAAGGAGGAGGTAGGCGCTGTGGAGGACTTGGGTGATCGCAGCAAGGATCCGCTGCCGGCCGAAGGGAACGAGACGCGGGAGAGCAGGCGCGACTTCCTCAAGAAGGCTGCGGCCGTCGGGCTCGCTTTGCCCGCGGCCGGTGCTCTCGCCGGCTCGGCCGCTGCGCGGCCGAGCATCTTCGTGCGTGACCGGGCGCGGTCGCAGTTCGAGGGTGTCACGCTCCAGTTCGCGAAGGCCCCGTTCGGAACAGACGAGAAGGATGTGATCGCGAAGCTGCTCGCGCCGTTCACGAAGAAGACGGGGATAGCGGTCAAGCACACGATCGTGCCGTGGAACGTCGAAGGTGCGTCATACGCGACGAACTACGCGGGCCCGAACCCGTACGACGTGAGCTATCAGACCAGCACCGACCTCACCGGGCTTGGCACCAAGGGCGTGCTCGAGGTGCTGAACTCCAGCAAGTGGTTGAACTCGCCGGCGTACAAGTCGACGGCGGCGAAGTTCATCCCCAACACGATCAAGAAGAGCACCTTCAAGGGGAAGCTTTACGGCCTGCCGTGCATCATCGGCGGCACGGTCATGTACGTCAACAAAGACCTGCTCGCGAAGGCGGGCGTCTCGACCATCCCGACGAGCTTCCCCCAGCTCGCCGCCGCAGGACAGAAGGTCGTTGCGGCAGGTGGCGATGGCACGTGGGGCTTCCAGGTCCCGATGACGGACAAGGACTTCACGTGGTACTTCCACTACTGCTACGTCCACAATCTCGGCGGCGACATCGTCTCCGCCGATCAGAGCCGGGTCACGTTCACCAGTTCGCCCGTCGTCAGGGCGACGCAGGCGGCCGCCGACATGATCCTGAAGCACAAAGTGCAGCCGCCCGTTGGCCAGTACGACCGTGAGGCGGGCGTCGCCCTGTTCAAGGCAGGCCGGATCGCGTTCCTGCAGGACGAGCCCCTGCGCCTGTCGGTCTTCCGCAAGGAAGGCCTGCCGTTCAAGTGGGACTTCGTCAACCCCGTCGCGACCGTCAACGGAGGCGCGCGGTCGATCTTCTCGACGACCGGCCACTGGGTGATGGCGTCGAAGGGCAAGAACAAGGACGCCGCGTGGGAGCTCGTGAAGTTCCTCTCCTCGCCGGCATTCGCGAACGAGTTCGGCGCGCACTACGGCTGGGCGCCGGTGCGGAGCGACGTCAACACGAGCAAGGGCGACGCGCAGGTGAAGCGCGTCAACGCCTACGTCCTGAAGAGCTGGAACGGCCTTCCCACCGGCCCCAAGATGGCGCAGCTGACGAGCGTCTACGGCCAGGCGATCGAGGCCGCCGCGACCGGGAGCAAGTCGGTGCAGGCCGCCATGGCGAAGGCCCAGGCGGACGGCACCCGGATCCTGAAGTCGTAGGGAGGTCGACGACGAAGCGACGAAGAGGAAGGTGACGAGCGTCACGACAGAGGAGGCCTGGGACGCCCTGACGCTGAGCGAGGCGGAGTACCGCAGTGCCGGTACCCGTTATCGCTTGCGGCGGAGCGTCCGGGCCTACCTCTTCGTCCTGCCGTACTTCGTCCCCTTCGTCGCCTTCCTCGTCGTGCCGACCTTCTGGTCGGTGTGGCTCAGCTTCAACAAGGGCGGCATCCTCGACTCCGCCAAGTACGTCGGTCTGGCGAACTGGCGCGAGATCTCCAATGACACCGAGCTGACCGGCTCGATCAAGAACACGGCCGTCTACGCGGTCGAGGCGATCGTGCTCGTGTTCATCCTGGCGCTGATGATCGCGCTCCTGCTCAACCGATACCGCACCGGGAGCAACTTCTTCAAGCTCGCGCTCTACATCCCCCTGCTCGCTCCCGCGGTGCTCGTCGGCCTGATCTGGCAGTTCCTGACGAACTACGACTTCGGGCTCATCAACCTCATGCTCGACGCGCTGGGCCTGGACCGGCTGAACATCCTCGGCAGCTCCACCCTGGCGCTGCTGACGATCGTCCTGGCGGAGGTGTGGCGTGGTCTCGGCTTCTGGACGCTGTACTTCCTCGCCAGCCTGCAGAACATCCCGGAGGAGCTCCAGGATGCCGCTCGCGTGGACGGTGCCCGTGGAGTCCAGCGGTTCAGGCGGGTGACGCTGCCGCTGCTGAAGCCGATGCTCCTCTTCGCGGTCGTCATCGCCATCATCGCCAACTTCCAGGTGTTCGACACGGTCTACGTGCTGACGCAGGGCGGGCCCCACGAGTCGACGTCGACGCTCGTCTGGTTCATCTGGAAGCGGATGTTCCAGTTCCAGGAGACGGGTCAGGGGTACGCGGCAGCCGTGCTCCTGCTCGGGATCGTGCTCGTGCTGACGGCGATCTCGTTCCTGCTGCTCGGCGGCCGTCGCAGGCGGGCGAGCTGATGTCCGACTTCGGCGTCGACGTCCCCGAGGCCGAGGGAGGCGCCCACGCCGCGTACGGGCGGGCGGTGCGTCGCGACCGCGGCTTCCGCGTCGTCAAGGCCACGCTCGCCTACCTCGTCCTGGCGGTCTTCGCGGTCATGGCGGTCGGACCGTTCCTCTACCTCCTCTCGCCGTCCTTCCGGCAGAGCTACGAGCTGTTCAGCTACCCCCCCGAGTGGATCCCGAAGTCCCTCTACTGGGGCAACTTCAGCACGATCCTGCACGAGACCAGCTACCTCCGCTGGGGGCTCAACACCCTCGTCTTCGCCACTTCGGTGACCCTGATCACGCTCGCGATCGACACGATGGCGGGGTACGCGTTCGCGCGGCTGCGGTTCCCGGGCAGGACGTCGCTCTTCGTGCTCGTGCTCGCGACGCTGATGATCCCGACGGCCGTGCTGATCGCCCCGCTCTACATCATGGTCTCACGCCTCCCCGGCTGGACGCACGCCGGCGTCAACACCTACCTGGGCATGATCCTGCCGATGGTCGCGAGCCCGCTCGGGGTGTTCATGATGCGCCAGTTCATGTCGACGCTGCCGGAGGCGCTCGTCGAGGCCGCCCGGCTCGACGGCGCCTCCGAGTGGCAGATCTTCCGGAAGATCGTCCTGCCCCTGATGAAGCCCGCGATCGTCGTGCTCGGGATCTTCACGTTCATGTTCCAGTGGGTGAACTTCCTCTGGCCGCTCGTGATCACGACGACCGACGACATGAAGACGCTGACCGTCGGCGTCGCGTCGCTCCAGGGGCAGTTCGTGACCAACTGGGGCGTCATCTCCGCGGCGGCCGTGATGACGATGCTGCCCGTGATCATCATCTTCCTGATCTTCCAGCGGTGGTTCGTCCAGGCTTCGATGGCCGGCGCGCTCAAGCAATGACCAACCAGCCCGCCCATCGACGAGAAGGAGCCCCATGGCCGACATCCTGATCAAGCACCTGGTCAAGCGCTTCGGCAAGGTCGAGGCGGTCAGCGACGTCTCGCTCAAGATCGAGGACGGCGAGTTCCTGGTGCTGCTCGGGCCTTCGGGGTGCGGGAAGAGCACGATCCTCCGCATGGTCGCCGGTCTCGAGGACGCCACCTCCGGCGAGATCGTGATCGGCGACCGGCTCGTGAACTTCGTCGACCCGGTGAAGCGGAACGTCGCGATGGTGTTCCAGAACTACGCGCTCTACCCGCACATGACCGTGTACAAGAACATCGCCTTTCCGCTCAGCATCGCGAAGAGGCCCAAGGGCGAGATCGAGGCGGCCGTCAGCCGGGCCGCCGGCATCCTGGCGCTCGAGGAGCTCCTCGAGCGCCTGCCGGGCGAGCTGTCGGGAGGGCAGAGGCAGCGCGTCGCGCTCGCGCGGGCGATCGTGCGCGAGCCGCAGGCGTTCCTGATGGACGAGCCGCTCTCGAATCTCGATGCGCAGCTCCGTCTGCAGACACGGCTGGAGCTGATCCAGCTCCACCAGCGGCTCGGGATCACGACGATGTACGTCACCCACGACCAGGTCGAGGCGATGACGATGGGGAGTCGCATCGCGGTCATGAGCGAGGGTGTGCTGCAGCAGGTCGGGACGCCGCAGGAGGTTTACCGGCGGCCAGCCAACGTGTTCGTCGCGACGTTCCTCGGCGCCCCGCCGATGAACCTGATCCACGGCGCCCTGGAGTCCACGCCCGGCGGCTGGCGTTTCCGCGGTGAGAACGTCGACGTCCCGCTCTCGACCGACGTCCTCAGCTCGCCCGAGCTCCAGCACGAGATCGAGGCGCGGGGGGACGTGCGGTTCGGGCTGCGGCCCGAGCACTTCAGGATCGACGCAGCGGGCGAGGAGGGTGGCATCCCGGGCTCGGTGCAGTTCCTCGAGCCGGTTGGCTCCGATCTCTACCTCACGGTCGAAGCAGGCGGCACCTCGCTCCAGGTGCGCACCGACCCCGACTCGACGCTGCAAGCAGGGGACAACGTCACGCTCCACTTCGACCCCTGGCGCGTGCACGTATTCGGTGCGGACGGACACAACCTCCGGCGCGACACGGCTGCGATCGCGGTCCCCGGCGTGCCCGCCCCTACTGTCTAGCGGGGATGAGGACGCGGCGGGCAGTGGTCGAGGCGATCGAGGCCTCGACGGACGGGCTAGAACAGCTCCTCCGTGACCTCGTCGCGTTCCGCACCGAGAGCCAGGCGAAGGAGGCGGAGCACTTCCCGGGAGAGGCCCGTCGGTGTATCGCCTATGTGAGCGATTTCCTCTCCCGGCTCGGGTTCGAGATCGAGGGCTGGGACGTCGGCCCGTCGGCGACCTTCGACGCCCACCCGCTGATCGTTGCCCGCCTACCGGGCTCCGGGGGCAGCCGCTCGCTCGCCTTCAATGCCCACGTCGACGTCGTGCCGGTCGGGGACCGCAGTGCGTGGACGCAGGATCCGTTCGGCGGCACGGTCGTCGAGGGGCGCCTCTACGGGCGGGGTGCGACCGATATGAAGGGCGGCCTCGCGGCGGCGATGTGGGCGACCAAGGTGGCGCTCGACCAGGGGCGCCTACGCGGCGACATCGTGTTCCACGTCGTCAGCGACGAGGAGGTGGTCGGCAACGGCACCCGCGAGATCGTCGAACGGGCGCCGGCCTGCGACATCACCCTGTCGCTCGAGCCGACCGAGCTCCGGCTCTGCGCGGCCGAGGGCGGCCTCGTCCACTTCCGCATCGAGGTCGAAGGGGTGGAGGCGCACGCCTCGACCAGGTACCTGTCCGTGCACGCGGGCGGAAAGGGCGGCGGGGGCGTCAACGCGGTCGAGAAGACCATCAAGATCATCACTGCGCTCCAGGAGCTCGAGCGACAGTGGGCCAACCTGAAGTCGCATCCGATTCTGCCGCCCGGATTCGACACGCTCTCGCCTGGAATCATCGTCGGCGGACCGGGAGGCGGTAGCGACGGTCGGCTCAACCTCTTCTCGAACGCCGGCACGGCACCCAACTACTGCTCGGTCGAGTACAACCTGTGGTACTACCCGGACGAGTCCCTCGACGACGTCCGCGCCGAGGTGGAGGACGTCGTCGCCGCCGTCTGCCGCACCGATCCGTGGTTGAGTGACCATCCACCGGTGATCACCTGGAAGCTCGGCCAGATCTATTTCCCGCCCCTCGACGTGCCACTCGACCATCCCGCGGTGCGCACGCTCGCGGACTGCCTCGGTGCGGTCGGGCTCGACCCGGAGCCACAGGGCTTCGGGGCTGCGACCGATCTCGCCTGGTACGGGGAGAAGGGGCTGCCCGGCATCATCTGCGGTCCAGGTCGCCTTGCCCAGTGCCATGTCGCCGACGAGTTTCTCGAGACCGAGCAGCTCGCGCTCGCCGCCTCCGTCTACGCGCTCATGCTGACCAGCTGGTGCGCGTAGCTTCTAACCCATCGGGCCGCCCGCCCGACGACTATGCCGACCGGCCGATCGGCGACCTCCACGATCTTGAGGGGCGGATCGCCATCGTCACCGGTGCCGCGCAGGGATTTGGGTTCGCTGCCGCGCGCCGGCTCGCGGAGGCGGGGGCAGCCGTGCTGCTGACCGATCGCAGGGCGGAAGCCGTCGAGGCTGCTGTCGGGCGGCTCGACCGCTACGGCGACCGGGTCGCGTGGGCCGTCGGAGACGTGTCAGTCCCGGAGCAGGTCGACGGGCTCGTCACCGCGGTGGTCGAGCGATACGGCCGGCTCGACATTCTCGTCAACAACGCGGCTGCTTATTCGAACGTTCGCCTCGACGAGATGCCGCTCGACCGCTTCAGCGGCGTCCTCGACGTGAACGTCAGCGGCGCCTTCTGGTGTGCGCGCCAGGCAGCCCGACGCATGATCGAACAGGGGAACGGTGGCGTGATCGTCAACGTGACGTCGATCGACGCGTTGCACCCGACGTCACAGGGGATGTCGCACTACACGACGTCGAAGCATGCCCTCTGGGGATTGACGAAGTGCCTCGCGCTCGAGCTCGGACCCCATGGGATCCGCGCGAACGCCGTAGCTCCAGGCCCGTCGCTCACGGAAGGCGCCGTCGAGTACATCAAGGCCGGCGCGCCGGAGGGGATCGACGTCGAGCGGCAGTGGGAGGAGGCGGCGGCCCGCGTGCCGATGCGCCGCTGGGCCGACCCCGACGAGATCGGCTGCGCCGTCGTCTTCCTGGCCTCGGATCTGTCCGCCTACCTCAACGGCGCGCAGATCGTCGTCGACGGCGGCTATCTTCTGGGCTAGCCTCCCGGCGCCGCCGGAGGTCAGACCGTCGTTTGGCCGCCGTCGACCGCCAGATCTTGCCCGGTGATATGGCGCGCCCCATCACCCGCGAGGAAGAGGGCGAGCGCGGCCTGGTCGGCCGGCTCGGCCAGCCGCCCGAGCGGGATCCCGAGCCGCCACTCGGCGGCGTTGCCGCGGATGATCGAGTCGACATCGCCACGGGCCTGGACGTTCACGAGCATGTCGGTTGCCGTGGACCCCGGAGAGATCGTGTTGACCGTGATCGCATGCGGCGCCAGCTCGAGCGCCATGCAGCGTGCCGCCTGGATGATCGCCGCCTTCGAGGCGGAGTACGCGGTGTTGTTGAGCCGCACGATGCTCCGCCCGACGATCGACGCGAAGAAGACGATCCGGCCGGCAATCCCCGCCGAGACGAAATGCCGCGCGCAGGCCTGGGCCGTAAAAACCGACGCTCGGGTGTTGACCGCGAGTGTCCGGTCCCACTCGTCGGGCGTCATCTCGAGGAAGGGCGCCCGCGCCAGCACGCCCGCGGCGTTGACGAGGATGTCGAGCCGCCCGTGCCGCCGGACGACTTCGGCGACGAGGCTCTCGGCCTTCTCGATCTCGGCGAGGTCGGTGGCGTGGGCCGAGGCGCCCGGCCCGAGCCGTTCGACCGCGGCCGCGAGTTCGCCGCCCGGGAGGTCGACGCATGCCACGCGCGCGCCGGCGCCCACGAAGGCCTCGGCGCACGCCAGCCCGATGCCCCGTTGCGCGCCCGTGATCAGAGCGACACGTCCGTCGAGCCGCCATGTCCCTGGGGCTGCCTCCGGCGCGCCGCTCATCGGAGCCCGACGATTGCGTCGATTTCGACGGGCATGTCGAACGGTAGATGCGGGACGCCGACCGACGTGCGCGCACCGAGGGCCTCGCGTCCGTAGAGGTCGACGATCAGGTCGGAGAAGCCGTTGATCACGGTGGCATGCTCGGTGAAGCCGTCGACGGCGTTGACGTAGCCGTTGATCTTCAGCCAGCACGCGACCACATCGAGCCCCCCGAGCTCCCGCTCGATCGTCCCCAACACGTTGAGGGCAGTCAGCTCTGCCGCGGCGACGGCCTCCGCCACGGTCACCTCGCGCCCGACCTTGCCGAGCGGGCTGCCCCAACCGTCCCCGTAGGTCGGCCCGTGCCCCGCGATGTAGACGACGTCCCCGAAGCGGGCGAGCCGGTTGTAGGTCAGGCGGACCCCGGGCGGCACGACCTGGGCCGGCGGGATCGCCAGGCCTCGCTCGGCGACGCGGGCGGCGACACCGGACGGTTCGGCGGCGGGTTCCGGAGGGGCGGACATCGCGAGAGCCGACATTATCGTGTGTCCGTTCGACCCGGCGGCGAGCTATGCCGCTGCGATGCCCTCCCGTCCCTGGTCGTATAGCGTCTGCGCTGTGGGATCTCCGGCTCGGTCACCTCGTCTGGAGACGTCGGCGTTCGCCTTCGCGACGGACCTGGCCGACGAGGGCGTCGAGGCAGTGCTCGGCAATCTCCAGGAACGAGGCGGGCTGAACGGGATTACCCCAGCTTTCGTCTATCACGCCGCCCGCGACGTCTTCCCGCACAACCCGCGTCGCAAGGTCCACCTCCTCGAGCGGGGTGAGTTCTTCTTCCGCCCCGATCCGGCCCGCTACGACGGGCTTCGGATCCAGCCCCGCCTCAGCGCGCTCGCGCGTGAGCACGACGTGCTCGCAGACACGTGTCGGGCGGCGGCCTCCCGCGGGCTCGGCGTCAACGCCTGGACCGTCTTCCTGCACGCCGACCGCCCCGACGAGTACCCGGACTGCGCCCCCCGCAACGCGTTCGGCGATCTCTACCCTGCCGACCTGTGCCCGGCAAACCCGGACGTGCGCGCGTATGTGCGCGCGCTCGTCGCGGACATCTCCCGCTACGAGGTGTCGACCATCCTGGCCGAGTCGCTCCACTATCACGGGCTCGAGCACGGCTACCACCACGAGCGCTACTTCATCGAGCTCGGCCCGCGTGCCCGCTACCTGCTCGGCCTCTGCTTCTGCGAGCACTGCCTCGCCGCCGCCCG
>DAIOGR010000001.1:0-8839 GCA_036745155.1 Gaiella sp. | reverse complement strand
TACGCGACCGGCCGGCCGACGGGAGCCCCGGCCGCCGACACCGCCTGGCGGACGGGGGTCGACCTCGCGCGATTGCAGCAGGTGGGCTCGGAGGTCGAGGTGCTCGGGTACGCGGCCGACGTCGAGCGCGTGCGGTTCGACCTCGACGCGTACCGCCGTGAGCTCGGCGACTGCCCGCTCGCCGTGGCAATGCGACCGTCGCCGCCGGACTGCGCCGACCCCGGGAACCTCGCTGCCAAGGTGCGCCTCGCGCGCGAGCTCGGGGTGACGCGGGTGGACTTCTATCACTACGGGTTCCTTCGCCTCGGAGCGCTTGACTGGATCCGCGCTGCGATCGAGGAATAACGAGAACGGCCGGCGACGACGAAGGAGGTCACATGCGCTTCGACCTACTGATACGGGGTGGCCACGTCGTTGATCCCGGCGGCGGCCACGACGGCGACTTCGACGTCGCGATCTCCGACGGCCGGATTGCGGCTGTCGAGAGCGGCATTCCCGCGGGGTCGGCCTTCCAGGTGATCGACGCGACCGGCCAGCTCGTAACGCCGGGCCTTGTCGACCTCCACACCCACATCTTCCACAAGGTCACCTACTGGGGGGTCAACCCGGACCCTGTGGCTTCGGTGACGGGAGTAACGACGTGGAACGACGCCGGCTCGGCGGGGGCCCTCACCCTGCCGGGGTTGAGGGAGTTCGTGGTCGAGCGGGCTCGCGTGCGCATCACGGCATTCCTCAACATCTCCAACATCGGCCTTGTCGGCGAAAACTACGAGTGCGCGAACATCGCGTACCTCGATGTCGACCTGTTCCGGCGGCTCGCGAACCGCAACCGCGACCTCGTCCGCGGCGTGAAGGTGCGCATGGGGACGCCGACGGTGGGGGACAACGGGCTGGAGCCGCTCGTGCGGGCCCGGCAAGCGGCGGAGGAGTGCGAGCTGCCCCTCATGGTGCACGTGGCCTTCGGGCCGCCGGAGGTCGAGGAAGTGCTCGCCCTGATGCGTCCGGGAGACATCCTCACCCACTGCTACACGGGGCTGACGATGAAGATCGTCGATGACGACGGACGTTTGCACGAATTCGCGAGGCGCGCCTGGGACTCGGGCGTGATCATGGACATAGGCCACGGCACGGGGTCGTTCTCGTTCGAGACCGCCGAGGCCCTGACAGCCGCGGGCCGGCGCCCCGACGTGATCTCGTCCGACCTGCACCAGCTGAGCATCAATGGCCCCGCATACGACCTGCCAACGTGCATGAGCAAGTTCCTCCACCTCGGCCTTCCCTTGCGCGACGTCGTCGAGGCGGCAACCTCGCGACCGGCAGAGATCCTCGGCATCGACCGTGAGGCCGGGTCACTCAGGCCGGGCTCGCGCGCCGACCTCGCGCTCTTCCGCCTGCATCGGGGCCGGTTCCCGCTGTACGACATCTCCGGGGCGATGCGCGAGGGCGAAGAGCTGCTCGCCAACACTCTCACGATCGTCGGCGGCAGGCCGCTCGAGCGTCTTGCGCCCGACCCGCCGGCGCCCTGGGCGGAGGATCCGATCTGGCCGTACGCGCAGCAGCCGTTCACACAACAGCAGAAGACACTCCGTGAGCTCGGGCACACGCCCACCGCAATGGCAGCCGCGGCTGAGGGCGGCGAGGACTGACGACCGGTAGCTACTGAACCATGCCGCGTGCCGCGACGGGCCAGCGGCCGGTGACGCTCCCGCGCTCGATGACCGTCACCGCAGTAGCGAGGTTGATTGTCGGGCAGACGTGGTTCGGGACGATCACCAGTCGATCGCCGATCCGCACGTCTGCGCTGGCCGGGATGTCGAGGACGCCGTGCTCCTCGCTGAGGCGCACGAGATCCCACTCGTCGTGCCCGAGCACGCGGCCGAACGTCGCCGGCGGGTCGGCGACGAGCATCCGGTCCGAGGTCAGGACCTTCGTGCCCGCGTCGACGACGATGCGCTCTGGCCGCGGCCGCCCGACGACGGTTGTCACCACGACGGCTGCGAGGTCGGCCTCCGTCGCTGCGCCCTGGGCGATCTGGCTGCGGTCGTTGAAGACGTACGTCCCGGGCCGTACCTCGGTCACGCCGGGGCAGCGGATCGCGAAGCGGAATGTGCCGGCCGAGCCGACCGAGACGACGGGCGCAGCGTGGCCACGGCGCCGGATCTCCCTTGCCGTCTCCACCGCCGCCCCGCAGGCCTCCAGCGTGAGGCGCTCCCGCTCGGCGTCGTCCCGCGCCTGGGTGTACACGTGCCCCTCGTGGGTAAACACGCCCGCGAGCTGGAGGCCCGGGAGGGCCGCGATCCGCTCCGCGAAGTCTGTCGCCTCGGTGCCGGGCTCGAGCCCGAGCCGGCGGAGCCCGGTGTCGATCTCGACGAGCACGGCGATCGTGACCCCGCGCTGTGAGGCGATGCGCGAGACTCCGGCGGCCGCCTCGTCCGAGTCGAGCGTGACGGAGATCGAGACGCGTCCGGCGAGGTCGCCGAGGCGCGCGAGCTTGGCCTCTCCCACGACCGGGTAGCCGACGAGGATGTCGCGGATGCCGGCGTCGGCCATGACCTCGGCTTCGCCGAGCTTGGCGACCTGAATGCCAATTGCGCCTGCCTGCACCTGCAGGTGCGCGATCTGCGGCAGCTTGTGCGTCTTCACGTGCGGTCGCATCGCGACCCCCGCGTCGTGCGCGGCCGCGGCGGCGCGGTCGATGTTCGCGCGAACGACGTCGAGGTCGATCACGATCTCGGGGGTGTCCCGTGCGAGCCCGGCCAGGGCGGCCGCCCGTTCGTGGGTTTCGGTCGTCATCGTTCTCCCTTCCAGGCCGATCCTAGGCGCTCGGCTGACCGGCGGACGTTGCCTCTGGAGATCCGTGATAACGCAGTGTCTGACGCGAACGTTCCTCGTGTTTTCATTGGCCGATCGTTCTGACTCTGAGCGGCTTCGGGTAACGCTCTCACGCGGTAAAGAAGCCGCTCTGCCTCACTGGGATTCAGAGAGACGACAGACACCAGAAACGTCGGCGTAGCCGGTATTCCTTAATGCGCCCGGGAGGATTCGAACCTCCGACCCGCGGATTAGAAGTCCACCCGGATACTCAGCAGCAAACTGCAACAGACTGAATCTGCCTGCAAGTAGCCGCTTTCAGCGCTGCAACACACTGCAGCGAACTGCAGCCTGCGGAGACAGGGCGGTACGCTCACCGTACGCTCAGGCGGAGCTGGTCACGCCCGCCTTCTCGACTAGAATCGGTTGATGCGCTTGACGGCCGCGATCACGCACGAGGCCCCCTGGTATGTCGCTCGCTGCCTCGAGGTCGAGGTTGCCAGCCAGGGCGAGACGGTCGAGGAGGCGCTCGATAACCTTCGCGAGGCGCTCGAGTTGTACTTCGAGGACGCTCCCGTGCCGGATCTGGCGGAGCCGCCGATCATCGCGTCGGTCGACATCGCTGCGTGAGCCCACGCCTCCCTGTCGTCTCGGGACAGGACACCGTGCGAGCGCTCAGTTCGATTGGCTTCGAGCTGATCAGCCAGCGTGGAAGCCACGTGAAGCTCCGGAACAAAGAGGGCCGGACCGTTATCGTGCCGATGCATAGGGAGCTCGCTCCCGGCACCTTGCGCTCGATCCTTCGCCAAACGGCGCTCTCGGTCGACGAGTTCACGGCCCTTCTCTGAGCGACGCCGCCGCCACAATGCGGCGGCGGGTCTCAGCAGGGACTCGCGCCAGACGGTTCGTTTGATCGCTTCTGACCGTGTGACGGTCTTGGCCCCCGGGGTAGTCTGGCACGCGTCCTCAGGCGCCTTCCTCGACGCTGTAGACGGCCCACGGTTCCGGAACGCCTTTCATTTCGTGGATCCCGTGCGGGGTGAACCGGATCGACGATCCGACGACCAGCGGAGGCACCGCCGCGGAGACGAGGACCTCGTCTGCGTCGGCAAGTGCGGCGACGCGCGCGCCGATGTGGACGGCTAGGCCACTGATCCCGTCGTTCATCAGCTCGACCTCACCGGTGTGGAGGCCGGCACGGATGCTGAGGCCGAGCGATGCAGCGGCGTCTCTGATCCCGCATGCGCAGTAGATTGCGCGGGCTGGCCCATTGAACGTGGCGAGCACTCCGTCACCTGTCGTCTCGATCAGGTGCCCGCCAAAGCTTTCGATGTGCGCGCGGAGTAAGGCTTCGTGTGCCTCGCGGAGGACTTTCCAGGCGGCGTCGCCCAGGGTTGCGGCGCGCTCCGTCGAGCCCACGATGTCGGTGAAGAGGATGGTCGCGAGTACACGGTCGGTTCGGCGGGCTCGGCGAATGCCGGTCACGAACTGTTCGATCTCGTCGAAGAGCGGCTCGATCTCGCCGGAGAACCACTCGTTGTCGTCGCCCGGGAGCGTGACCAGCTTGGCGCTGGGAATGCGATCAGCGAGGTATTGGGAGTGGCCGCTGCGTACGTGCTGGTCGCCTTCTCGATGGAGGACGAGTGTCGGCACCCGAATGCTGGGCAGGACTCCGGAGAGGTCGGTGCGCATGAACACTTCGTAGATGGCCGCCGCCGTGCCGGGACCTGCACCGAGGCGCTGGCTGCGCGCGCTCCAGCGACGGAAGGCGGTCTCGCTCGAGCGGGTCGGCGCGAGGTAGTCGACCAACGCTCCGCGCCCCGCGATCTTGCGGTAGAGCTCGACGTAGCCCTCGGCGGCCTCGGGCGGGATCCCGAACGGCGTCTCGGAACTGCGCAGGAAGCGAGCGAACGCATTGATAAGGACGAGACCTGTCGTCCTGTCCGGATTGGTCGCCGCGAACAGCATCAGCGGGAGCGCCGACTCCGAGCCGCCGATGAGGGTGGCCTGGTCGCTCTCGGCAGCGTCGAGCACGGCGCCGATGTCGTCCATCCACGCCTGCATTGCGGGCAGCCGCGTGGTGTCGATCGAGTCGGAGGCGCCCCAGCCGCGAAGATCGCACATGATCAGGCGCCCGCAGGCGGTCAGCCGCCGCAGACCGCGGGCGGCAATCGGATCATCCCAGAGGAGATCGATCGGCGTGGTCGTCCGCGGCACATAGAGGATGTCGCGCTCGAACCCGCCCGCCACCTGATAGGCGATGTGATTGCCACCGCTCAGGATGTACTGAGTCTCGGGTGTCGATGCCATGGACCCGCGACCACTCTATTCGAGCTCGCCTCCATGCCCTTGCTCATGATCGGAAGCACGCCGCGGAGCCGGAACCGGACCGTGGCGCGCACGTGTCACCACTGCGGCATGTGCCGCGGGCATCGTCGCGCGCGCATGGAGGTACGGCGTCGCCGGCGTCAGGAGCTGAGGCGCGGCCACATTCCTCGCGGCCGCAACCGCACTGCCCGAGATCTCGACCGGGATCGCCTCGATCAAGCTCGGTGACTATCAGCTCGCCGTCTCCGACATCTTCGGCGGCAACGCGTTCCTGCCGGTGCTGTTCCTGCTGGCCGGCCTGCTCTCCGGTTCAGCGGTCTTGCCTCAGGCCCAGAACACGGACATCTACCTGACCGCGCTCGGGATCGTGCTCACCGCCGTCTACCTCTGGGGGCTGATCACCCGGCCGCACCGGCAGTTCCTGTGCATGGGCATCGACTCGATCACCGTCCTCGCGCTCTATGTCGCAGGCATTGCAGGGCTCATCGCGGTCTCGAATCATTGACGCCGTGCGCCTGGACACTGCGACTGGCCCAAAGCGCCCTTGACTTCTGTCCGGGGGACACTCCGAACTGTGAGTGTGCGGGTGTCCCGTCTGGGGCTGTTGCCAGGGTGGCGCCGTGCTCTTCGTTCGTGACTCGATTTCCGTATGACCCCTGTTGTGGGTGTCTTTCCAGTGATGTGTCCGTGCGAAGAGTCCGGTGCCGGCCTGGCGCCCGCCTGCTGGCCTGATCAGAAGCCTGTCCACCCCTGCGGGGGCGTGACCCGTCAAAGTCCTGCCGCCCGCGGTTCTCATCCCCAGACCGGCGACCGGGTGTTGTCACCCCAACCAGGGCTGGAGGTCAGTGCGGATGCTTGCAGATCAGCTGGACTACAGCCCGGCGTCGGCCCGCGCCTGGCAGTCCAGGTCGTCCTCTCCTGGTCACACCACGGCCGTGTCGTCAGCGAGGCCGCGGTCGCTCGCCTCGCCGGTTGTCGCCCCGATCCCCGCCTCCTCCGGCCAAACGATCCGCTACCGCCTCGACCGCAGCGGCGACCGCCAACTCAACCGAGCGCTCCATCAGATCCTCGTCACCCGCAGACGGACCCACCAGCCCACGATCGCCTACAAGCCGCGCCGCCGCTGACCGCACCTACCCGGAACTACCGGACTCTCATGCCACCAGTCCGGGCAGAACGTCAGAAGCCCGCCCTCCCCCTCTGACCTGGCGTGCGACTCGTCGTCGGGTCTTCGCCTGCCCATTGGGTGGAGCGGGCACCCCCGCCGCGCTCGGGGAATCGTTGGAGTCACGTTTACGACGAGGGGCGCCCGAGACCATGAGCGATCGTGCAGTACCGAGCCCTCGATGAAGTGGGTCAGGGATGTGGACGGGAAGCAGATGGCCTACCACGAGGCGGGGGAGGGCCAGGCGGTTGTTGTTGCTGCCACCTTGCCTCCGGCTTGGCTCGGTTGTAGGCTCGGTCCATGGCTAGTGGATCTGGTCGGAGCACCCGCCCTAGCCCGATGCTGAGCACCACCCTCCCATACGGCCCGACACTCGTCAGACGCATAAAGCCTCACCCTCTGCGGCGCGGCTGCTCGCTCATGCTCATTCCCGAACTGTGAGTGTGTGGGCGTCCCGTCTGGGGCTGTTGCCAGGGTGGTCCCGGTGCTCTTGGGACGCGAAGCGGCGAAGAGGTATCGGTTGACGCTGAAGAAGTACCGCCCTTGGTGCTGAAGTTCTGCGAGGTCGTTGAGCCATGCGGTTGCCTCGTCTTCTGAGACGCCTGCGCGCCCGGGCACGAATGCGGCGATGAGCGGGGCGATGTTGTAGCTGAAGGTCGTGGCGTCGTATGCCGTGTTGAGTATCGGGACGATCCGGATGTCTCTGACCTCGAATCCGGCCGCGCGGAGGCGGGGCGCGAGCGAGCGCGGAAGGTAGGGGTCTGGCAGGTGCTCGTTCCAGGCGGCCGCGATCCGCGCAGCGCGGCGGCGATCCGTGGCTGCCCAGACGAGCGAGTCCCAGTCGGTGTCGATGATCACGAGTCGTCCGCTGGGTCGCAGGACGCGGCCGAGTTGATGGAGCGCGGCGTCCGGCTCGGCGAGGTACTCAATGACCTGCGTCGAGACAGCGGCGTCGAACGTGGCGTCTGCAAACGCAAGCGCGGTCGCGTCGCCCTCCACGATCTCGACCCGATCGCCGAGTCCGGCGGCCGCGATCCGCGTGGAGGCGATCGCGTTCATCTCAGAGCTGATGTCCACCGCGACGATCCGACCGGTTGCACCGACCTCCTGTGCGAGCTCACAGGCGAGGAACCCGGGGCCCGAACCGAGGTCCAGGATCGATTCGCTGGCTGATGCTCGCAGCGACCGTCGCACCTCTTCGCGCTGAACGATCATGTCGGTCGTCGCGTACGCCTGCTCGAGCTGCGCTGCTGCCTTCATGTCGTACAGCATCCCGGCCATCACCGAATCCTCGGGGCGCGCCCGATAAAGCGCAAGGCCGCCACCCGCGACCCTTAGGTAACGAGCGGGGGAGCTATGGCAGCCCGCAGACGCTCGGGGTGCTTTCCTGCGCACTGGCGCATGGCAGTGTGTTGATGCCTGCTCGCGCCCGCCCTGTTGTCTCTAAAGCCCGAGACCTAGGCGAGACCGCGGGCTGCCCAGGCACGAGCAGTCAGGGCGTGGCGCCCTTCCGGGAATGCATCCCGGCAGCGCTCACGCAGACGGGTTTGTCGCTCCTGATCGAGCTGCGCCAGGTACGCACCGGCGGGGCCTACGCCAGAGGTGAAGGGCTCCCACCATTCGTCGAAGGTGGCGTGCTCGACGCTCACTGAGAGCACTGTCTCCTCGACCTTCTGTAGCCCCGCTTCCCGGAGGAGCTCGGCGAGGTGGCCTCTTCGAGTGCCGGCCAGTTCGGACTCGTCGTCGACCTCCGGGTCGAGCTCGCGGGCAGGCTCCCAGAAGCGTCTCAACGGCCCCTCGCCACCTGCGTGATCCCACACACACGCTGCGACAACGCCGCCAGGTCGGGTCACGCGGGCCATCTCGCTCAGTCCTTCGATCGGTGCAGCCATGAAGTGAACGACGAGCTGCGCCAGCGAGGCATCGAAGTCGTCGTCCGGAAACGGGAGCTGCTCGGCAGCCGCATGCCGCACATCGACTCCTGGATGGCGTTCTCGGGCAGCCGCGACGAACGGCTCCGAGGGGTCGACAGCGGACACGGCGGCAGGGCCTAGCCGTTTTACGAGCTCGGCTGTCAGAGCACCTGGGCCACAGCCGACATCGAGGACGCGCTGCTCGGCAGCGATCTGCGCGAACTCACAGAACCGGGGGGCAAGCGGAATCGAGTACCTGCCCATATAGCGGTCGTAGGCGTCGGCGGCGACGGTGAACATCACGCCAATATACGACTGGCCTGCGATCTGGGGCAATCCGTTTGGGTTGCCGGCGCCGACGAAGACCCGGTCACGGGAGCCGAGTACCGCGAAACGCGCTAGTCAGTAACTCCACGGCTGACGAGGCGGCAGCGATGATCTGTGGTGGTCAGGGGCGACATGTGTGTCGCGAACAATCCTGTTCGTAGACAGCCGAAGCAGGAGTATCGAGCGAGGTCGTTACGTTCCCCCGTACGATCAGTAAGCCAAGAAGACAACAAAGATGGACAAGAAACATACGATTTGCAGGTCTTTTGGATGCGCCCGGGAGGATTCGAACCTC